>CAMPKR010000142.1 GCA_946887345.1 uncultured Bacteroidota bacterium
ATTCAGCGGCCTCGGTAGTGAGGGAATGGATGAAGCATTGAATTTCAACAAGTCAAGCGAAAAGTTCAGCCTCATGCTTCCGGCAGCAGAGGTCAGGGGGCCGGGCTTTATGATCAATTTCAACAGCAAGCATGGTTTAGCAGTTACCACCAGGCTGCGCATGTTTAACCAGTTCCATGATATATCGCAGGATATCTTCAAGGTGGTTCAGGGCGCTGCCGGAGACTCCTTCATTTCTAAGGGAAATGCCTTTAACTGGACCATGCACACGTGGGGTGAGGTGGGTCTCAGCTATGGTGGCATCATCTGGGAAAGCAAGAAACACCTCGTTAAAGGTGGCGCTACCGTACGTTACCTGCACGGTGGCGGCTACGTGAATATGCTGAGCAACAACCTTGATATGAACTATAACGGTGCCAACGACCAGGTAAGCATCGCCAATACCGACCTGCAATTTGCAACAACTTACGGATCAACAGATACGAACTCAAACTTTGGTGACAGGCTGAAAAAAGCAGTAAAGGGCCTTGGCAGGGGCGCAGGTTTCGATCTCGGATTTGTGTATGAATTCCGTCCTGACTACCAGAAATATACCTATGACATGGATGGCAAGACAGGCCTGTTCGACCGCAGCAGACCGGCCTACATGCTTCGCTTCTCTGCTGCCATTACCGATCTGGGCGGTATCACCTATAAGGACGACAACCAGGTACTTAGCCTGAAGAACACCGGTTCTACTGCTTACTTCGACGGGAATAATCTTAAAGATAGCGTAACCGACTACAATAGCCTGCATGCTTTTGCAGCCAATAAAGGCATTACTGTGGGCGTTGATAGTACCAGCGGCACAAGAGTTTACCTGCCAACAGCTATAGTATTAGGTGTTGACTATAATATTGCCGATGTAAAAGGACTTTATGCCAACCTTACGTTCATAGGCAACCTTGCCGACAGGATGAGAGTAGGTAATTCAGTCTACAGCCAGATAACACTGACCCCCCGCTTTGAAACAAGGGCCTTAAGCGTAGGCATCCCTATTACTTACAACATGATGAACAACAGCGTTAAGGCCGGTATCGGCATCCGTGCGGGTGGCTTTGTGATAGGCAGCGACGACATGCTTGCCTTTATGAGCAATGGACAGTATGGGGCTAATTTCTACCTCGGTCTTTCCGTTCCTTTCAACAAGAAGCGCGTGAAGGATAGCGATGGCGACCTGGTATCGAACAAGAAAGATAAATGTCCTAATGAAAAAGGTGTACTGGAAATGGAAGGTTGCCCCAATCCTGATAAGGATGGTGACGGCATACTGGATAAAGACGATAAATGTCCTGATATAGCAGGTTCTAAAACTGCAATCGGCTGTCCTGATGCTGACCTGGATAGCCTGGCTGATGCACAAGACCGCTGTCCTTCAGAAGCGGGTTCTATTGCATTGCAAGGTTGTCCTGACCGCGATGGTGATGAGGTAGTAGACAAAGACGATACTTGTCCTGATGAAAAAGGTCTTGCTGCATTCCAGGGTTGCCCTGATAAAGACGGAGACGGTATACCTGACAATACAGATGCTTGTCCTGATGTTGCCGGTCCTGCCGCCAACAATGGCTGTCCTGATACAGATAACGACGGCGTATTGGATAATGTAGATAAATGTCCTACAGTTGCGGGAACCAAGGCTAACCAAGGTTGTCCTGAGGTAAGCGTGGAAGTGAAGAAACGTCTTGCGTTTGCTGCTACAGCCATCCAGTTCGAAACAGGTAAGGCCGTAATCAAGAAGACATCGCACAAAATGCTTGATGAAATCGTTCAGATACTGAATGATTATCCTGACTACTACATGACCATAGATGGCCATACCGATGATGTAGGTAAGGAAGAATCTAACCTGCAACTGTCAAAGGACCGTGCAAACGCTGTGAGGAACTACTTTATAGGCAAGGGCGTTTCTGAAAGCAGGCTGGTAGCCAACGGATATGGTGAATCGATGCCGGTAGCAGATAATAAGACCAAAGCAGGTAAGGCTAAAAACCGCCGCGTTGCGATGGATCTGCATTTGAAAGACTAGTTGATCGCATAAATTTGGAAAAGCCTCTGCCAAATGGTAGGGGCTTTTTTCTTATTAGTAGAGTCTTAGTGCTGGTGTAGTAGTGTATTTCAACGATATTTTTCTGGCAGGTTGTGCGCCCAATTCGTACAAAACATCCCGCGGCTCCCAGGCACAAGGCCACCCACCGGCCACCCCCGTTCGCACGCACACACACCCACGCGGCAAGGGGATTTGAACTTGTCATTTTCGAAGAGCTTGAATGAAGCAAACTGCTCAGGCTGACAGTTTAGGTAAAGTAAAGAGGCCCAGAATTTAGTTCCGGGCCTCTTATTTATAAGTAAGCTGAAGATCTATTCTTCTACCATAACGCCGTCTTCTGTTGCCTTATAGTGCTTTATTTGCTCCAGAGCATCAGGTATTACATCGCTGATAATAACAATGAAGGAATCTTTTACTGCGTTCTGGATAGCAAAATCAATTGCCTCACTCTCCTTTGTTATCACGGTCACCTTTTTAGCCGGGTCAACGCTATTGATGCCTTCGCTCATCAAGTCTATTATCTCTTTCTCTGTTCTGCCACGTGTATTCTTGTCCTGCCTGATGATGATCTCGTCGAATATCTTAGCTGCTTCAACTCCCAGTGAAATAAGGTCCTGATCGCGCCTGTCACCAACACCTGCTATGATGCCCACCTTAACAGATGCATCGTATGCGGTAACAAATTTACCTACCGCGTTCAGTCCATGCGTATTATGCGCATAGTCCACCATTACCGAATAGTTACGGAAATGAAACATGTTCATCCTTCCGGGCGTTAATGCGGGTGAAGGGATAAAAGTCTGTAAGGCCAATTTAATATCCTCGATCTTGAAATCGCGGACATAGACCGCCAGGGTAGCTGCCAATACGTTCATGATATTGAACTCAGCCTTTCCGGAGAACGTGACAGGGATATTCGTCACCTTCTCTACCCTTATCTTCCAGCCGCCTTTCAGTATAGTAACAAAGCCATGTTCATAAACGGCAGCCAGGCCGTTCTTAGCACATTGCTCTTTGATGCGGGGATTATTTTCGTCAATGGAATATAAGGCGACCTTGCAGTCAAGATTTTTCTGCATGTTGAATACGAGATCGTCATCAGCGTTCAATATTGCAAAGCCCTCGGGAAATACTGTTTCAGCCGGTACGGCTTTTACCTTGGCAAGTTTTTCCAGCGTATCTATACCGCCGAGACCGAGGTGGTCTTCTGCTACATTGGTGACTACGGCGACATCACAATTATGGAAGCCCAGTCCGGCACGCAGGAGGCCTCCGCGGGCACATTCCAATACAGCGAAATCAACGGTGGGGTCCTTCAATACAAACTCTGCCGATACAGGCCCCGTGCAATCACCTTTCACCATCATCTGGTTCTGTATGTATACGCCGTCTGTAGTTGTGTAGCCTACTTTATGTCCCGCCTGCTTTACGATGTGGGCAATGAGCCTTGTAGTAGTTGTTTTACCGTTGGTTCCGGAGATCGCGATGATCGGTATACGCGCTGAGGAGCCGGCGGGATACAACATTTCTATCACCGATTCTGCAACATTTCTTGGCAAGCCTTCTGTAGGATCGAGATGCATCCGGAAACCCGGGGCAGCGTTGACTTCCAGCACCGCGCCGCCTATTTCAGTAATGGGCTTTGAAAGATCCTCTGCCATGATATCTATTCCGCAGATATTCAATCCAATAATCTTAGCAATTCGCTCGCACATAAATACATTGGAAGGATGCACATAATCTGTAACATCAGTAGCTGTGCCACCCGTACTCAGGTTAGCTGTTGGTTTCAGCCATAGCTCTTCGTCTTTGGTTATAACCGTTTCCAGCGTATATCCTTTCTTATTGAGCATGTCGTTGGTGAAATCATCCACCTTAATAGATGTAAGCACTTTTTCGTGCCCATAACCACGACGCGGGTCGGCATTCACTTTATCTATTAATTCCTGTATCGTGCTTTCTCCATCCCCGATCACTGCGGCCGGAGTGCGCAAGGCCGCCGCAACGAATTTGTAGTCAATCACCAGAACACGGAAATCGCGGCCGGTAATGAATTTTTCACAGATGACGCCTCGTGAGTATTTTTTTGCTGCTGCCAGAGCGGTCACAGCATCGTCCCAGGTCCTGATATTTGTCTTGGCTCCAGTGACGTGATTGCCATTTACATGCTTGGTTACAATAGGATAACCGATCTTATCAATTACCCGCTTCATATCGTCTTCATCATATATGATTGTTCCCCTGGGAACAGGTATCTCGGCCGCCTCCAACAGGTTTTTGGTCTCTTCTTTATCGCAGGCTATCTCTACGGCTATGCTGCTGGTAGTACTGGCAATTGTGGCTCTTATCCTTTTCTGGTTTACGCCGTAGCCAAGCTGTACCAGGGAACTGCTATTGAGCCGTATGTAGGGAATGCGACGCTTGATCGCTTCTTCCACTATTGAGCCAGTACTCGGGCCAAGGCGTTCATCTTCGCGAATCTCGCGCATGTTCTGAAGATCAGTTTCTAAGTCGTATTCTTCACCATTTATCAAAGCTTCTGCTATGCGGACCGATGCTTTGGCAGCATATATACCCGCTTTGGCTTCGTAGTAAGAAAATACCACATGATATACTCCTTTCTTATCGCTTTCCCTTGTTCTGCCGAAACCTGTATCCATACCGGCAAGCGTCTGAATCTCCAGTGCTATATGTTCTATCACATGGCCCATCCATGTTCCCTCTTCCACCCTTTGAAAAAATCCGCCGGGAACACCCTCAGAGCAACGATGTTCGTACATGCTGGGCAAAAGCTTCTTCAGACCCTCCAGGAAACCGGGTATTTTATCTGTCGGCTTTTCTTCCAGTTCTTCGAGGTCGAGGAGCATTACGATCAGTTTGTGCCTGCGTGCTGACCAGTAGTTAGGCCCATTCATCACTTTTATGTCCAATATCTTCATTATCGGTAAATTTGGGAGAATTAAGTTAATGAATATTCGTTCAGAAGCCAAATAGCAGAAAATCAATACTTTTGTTGCGTTAACCAAATATTACCGTCTTGACGGCACCCAAAGGATACCTTGTTTCTGTAGGTGGAGCAGAGGATAAAGGCACGGAAGTAGAAGCAGGTTTCACGCAGAGCGATAAACTCAAATTCTTCGAACTTGGCATTCTGAAGAACATTCTTAATCTCATTAAGGATATAGATTCCCCGATCATAGAAGTTATTACTACTGCTTCCTCCATCCCGGACGAGGTGGCGGAGAATTATAAACAGGCTTTCAGTAAACTTGGCTGCGCCAATATAGGCCACATGCGCATCCGCACCCGCGAGGACGCTGCAAAACCTGAATACATTGAGCGCCTGAAGGCCTGTCATTGTATCATGTTCTCAGGAGGTAACCAGCTGCGACTGTCTTCGATCTTCGGGGGCACTGAGTTCCTGGATATCTTAAAGAGCCGGTACCAGGAAGAGCCTTTTGTGATAGCAGGCACCAGCGCAGGGGCAATGGCTATGAGCAATACCATGATATACGAAGGCAATGCCGCTCATGCCCACCTGAAAGGTGAAGTAAAAATAACGACAGGTCTTGGGCTGATGCAGAATGTGATCATCGATTCACATTTTGATAAAAGGGGTCGCTTCAACAGGCTGGCACAGGCTGTAGCAGCCAATCCCGGAACATTAGGCATTGGGCTGGGCGAGGATACCGGCATTATTGTATCTCACGGTGTGGAACTTGTTGCTATTGGTTCGGGAGGGGTTGTGATCATTGATGGTAAATTCATTGACCACAACAATATTGCAGATATTGATTTCGGCAAGCCGATCTCGGTAGAAAATATTGTTGTTCACATCATGTCAAGCGGAGACGTATACCAACTTAACACGCGTAAGTTCATCGGAAGCATAGTGACCATTAAGGTAGAAGACTAATCTTTGTAGATTTTTATCGTCTTATTTCCCTTCGCGTCTATACAACCGCGATACATGCCTTCGCTGTTGAAAGGCATTTCTATATTGCCGTTTTTGTCCACGGCTACCAGGCCGCCTTCGCCGCCAATCTTTACCAGCTTGTCGTGCACTACCATATCGCAGGCTTCTTGCAGGGAAAGGCCTTTGTATTCCATAAGACATGAAATATCGTAGGCTACTACAGAACGAATGAAGAGTTCTCCATGGCCTGTGCAGGATATCGCGCAGGTTACATTATTAGCGTAAGTGCCCGCACCGATGATGGGGCTATCACCTACGCGTCCGAATTTTTTATTGGTCGTTCCGCCCGTGCTGGTGGCAGCTGCAAGATTGCCATCCTTGTCAAGAGCCACCGCACCCACAGTTCCGAATTTTTTGTCAGAGTGATCCATCTGCACCTTATCTTCTTTGGCTGCCTCCTGCCATTGCAGATAGCGGAACTCGTTGTAGAAATAACTATCGTCAGCAAATTCCAGGTTATACTGTTTTGCAAATACTTCGGCTCCCGCGCCGGCGAGCATGACGTGACCGCTACATTGC
>CAMPKR010000143.1 GCA_946887345.1 uncultured Bacteroidota bacterium
CTTACACTCCGTTCCCGGTTATCCTGGTAAATGTATCTGATGCGGGCATCGCTAAACTCTCTTACGACAGAGGCAGTATCATCTGTAGATCCATCATCGACTATTATCAGTTCCAGGTCGCCAAACGTCTGCGATAGCACACTTTGCACAGAGGCCAGAAGTTCCCCTGCCCTGTTAAATGTTGGTATGATTACAGTAAAAAATGGCATAGTCTTCTATTAAAAGACACTCATTAAAGTCGCAGCCCAGGTAGCCGAATTATTTACAGTTCCAATGTGGTTACTTTTTGCCCCCATTTCCAATAGCTGCTCAGGCTCTAATTTCGCCAGGAGCTTCAATTGCTTTTTAATATCCTCAACATCGTTCCCATCACAGAGAAAGCCGTTACTACCCTCATTTACCATTGAGTGTTGAGCTCCGCATTGCTTTGAAACCAATAATGGCAAGCCTGCTGCAGCAAACTCCTGTACTACCATTCCCCAGGGTTCAATGCTACTTGTCAGGCAAAACACGCCGGCGTCACTTACGATATCTTCCTGTTCGTTTTGCTGCAGAAATGGCCTGAATAAAATATTCGGGTTCTTTTTAAACGGCGCTATCACGAAAGGTCCGTTACCAACTACAATTAGTTTCCATCCATTTAGTTCCACATCCGATAAACCACTGAAGGCCCGAAGCAGATTTTCCAGTTTGTGCGATACGAGTCTGCCCACATACAGAAAGTTCTTCGGATATCCCAAGGTCTTCTTTGGCAGTGTTGACAGGTAGTACTTATTAAAAAGGTCGGTATCCGGTGCATACAAATTTGATAGTATCTCGTCTTCCCTAAACCCCAGCCTATTTGCATACTCATACTGCTTAATACCCGGAACCCAGGCATGTGTGAATACCCGCCTCAAGAATAGCGGGGCCAGCACGCAGTTGAGTCTCTGCTTCAAGCGGCCCTCCCATTGGGTATCCATAGCGAGGAGTGTTTTTTTTCCTTTTTTCTTATGCTCCTGAGTCCAGGCAAGATAAGTCTTGTCCATCCACCCCACGGTATAAACTATATCCGCATTAAATTCCCTGACGCATGTATGTACTTCGGCTACATTATCAGCCCGTTTCGTCAAAAATCTTATGCTCGTATTTTCAATTGTATTCGTAGGTGAAGTATCAGACTTAGGCCAGCAAACAACAAGCACTTCAGCCCGGTGTTCCTCTGCCAGTTTTTTAATTCCGGCAATCAAAAAAGGTTGAATATGCGCATGTAATACTAATATTTGAGGCCGGCGCTGCATTTGGATAGAAGAGACGAAAATAGACAAAATTAGGCCATAATCAACGCCTGAATCTGATAGTAAAGGGGAATTGCAGCAGCCTCAAATATATTCACTG
This sequence comes from uncultured Bacteroidota bacterium, assembly GCA_946887345.1. The sequence goes on from CAMPKR010000143.1 coordinate 1,378, forward strand.
TTTACGGGCATTTTACTTACTTTTGAACCGTCACTGATAGATAGATGAGATTAATTATAAATTCCACCAATATGAAACAAGGTGGAGCACTTCAGGTATCGTATTCAATACTTAATGAATTCAAAAATTTCCCTGAAAATGAATATCACGTTTTTCTATCTCCGCAGCTCGATAAAATTGTAGACAGGCAGAATTTCCCGGCAAATTTCAATTTTTACAGTTTCACCATTAATCCTACAGCATCTATTAAAGTCGCTCTCACTTATCACCAGAAGCTTTCCGCTTTGGAAGAAAAAATAAAACCCGACTTTGTTTTTACTGTTTTTGGTCCTGCTTTGTGGCGGCCTCGTGCGTCTCACCTGGTGGGTTTTGCGAACGGTGTGCTCTTTGTAAAAAATAGATATTCGAAGTTTAACCTTATTTCCCTGTTCAATCACGTGAAATTCAATATCCGCCGGGCACTGATTATGCGACAACTTCGCCGTGAAGCAGACTTGGTTTGGGTGGAGACGGAATATGCCAAACAAAAGCTGAAGCCTGAGATTCATTTATCGCTTAAGGAAATATTTGTGGTTGGCAACACGTACAGCCGGTATTTCGAACAGGCCACTAACGAGTTCAAGCCCTATGACGGTGCCAGCGGTGAACCTTTTAAGTTCATTTATCTTACTTCTTATTATGCCCATAAAAACATTGAGATACTAAATAAAGTTATTCCCCTGCTGCATCGGGATAATGTGAACTGCCAATTTTACCTGACCCTTCCCAATGACGTGTATGAACAGATTTTCCCGGAACTGAAAAAGGACCCAATGCTTGTGAATATGGGGCCGGTAAGTCCTTTTGAAGCACCGCAGACCTATAATAAGGTTGATGCTCTTTTTATGCCATCCTTGCTTGAGCTTTTTTCTGCTTCATATCCTGAAGCCATGAAAATGCATAAGCCTATTATTACTTCAGATCTTGATTTTGCGCATTCTATATGCGGAGATGCGGCATTGTATATGGACCCGTATTCGCCGGAATCAATTGTAGAAAAAATAAAGGAACTAATAAGCAGTCCCCAGCTACAGCAGCACTTAGTAGTGGCCGGCAATAAAAGGCTGCAAAGGTTCGACAGTGCGTATACCCGCGTTCAAAAACTGTTGGCGATCATGCACAATCATCTAGACTCATAAACTTATGTGCGGAATTGTCGGAGGAATAAATTGTCGTCTCAATAATGTTCAGATAGACGAACTCGTAAAGCGAATAGAATATCGTGGACCGGATGACCGTGGAACTTATTCGGATGAAAATGTCTTCTTTGCACACCTGCGTTTATCAATACAAGACCTATCGTTGAATGGCCACCAGCCCATGCTTTCATTAGATGAAAATTACTGCATTATTTTCAACGGTGAAATTTACAATCATTGGGATGTGAGACGCGAACTGGAACAAAAGGGCTATACTTTCAAATCACAGTCAGATACAGAAACGCTTTTATATGCCTACATAGAATACGGCCAAAAATGTCTCGGGATGTTGAATGGCATTTTTTCATTTGCTATCCTGGACAAGACCAAACAGAAGTTATTTATTGCAAGAGATAACTACGGCGTAAAACCATTCTATTACTATTATAAGGATGACAAGTTCCTCTTCAGTTCTGAGATGAAGGCTTTGCTTAAAGTTGACGGGTTAGATTACACTACCAACCCGGCTGTGTTTTACAATTATTTATTGTTTCTATGGTCACCGGGCGAGGACACACCTTTTAAATATATTAAAAAGCTGCTACCAGGCTATTGTGCGGAGATTGATCTGAATAATCCATCTGCATTCAAGCCCGTACAGTACTATCATGTACCTTTTGATGGCCACTATGAGCTTCATACAGAAGAGGAATGGATTGATGCGCTGGATGAAAAGCTAAATGAGGTAGTGAAACGGCAGTTGCTTTCCGATGTACCGGTGGGCTTTTTTTTATCGGGCGGCTTGGATTCCAGCCTGCTGGCCGCCATTACACGAAAGCTCTACCCTATGGAAGACCTGAAGGCCTATACCATTGATGTAGGGGACAATATCAGGAAGGAAGGTTTTGCAGAGGATCTGCCATATGCCATTCGTGTTGCAGCGCATTTACATATCGATCTGCAGATAATACCGGCAGATATCAATATCCTTAACGATTTTGATAAAATGATATGGCATCTCGATGAACCGCAGGCAGATGCTTCTCCTCTCAACGTTCTAAACATAGCCAAGGAAGCCCACGCCCAGCACTACAAAGTACTGCTTTGCGGATCCGGAGGCGATGACATTTTCTCGGGATACCGGCGACACAAGGCTTTATACCTCGACAAAATGATGTCGTCAATGCCCATGTTTTTGCGGCGCGGAATTAAGAATAGTTCATCATGGTTACCTAACACCGTAACCGGCCGGCGAATAAAAAAATTGGTAGCTGGCATTGACCAGGAAGATATGCTAAGAAGGATAGGCTTTTTTTTCTGGATCAACCCTGATCGGGCGCTGAGTTTGTTCAATAAAAAATACCAGGAAGAGATTAAAGACGCCCACATTCTTTCATTCTTCGAAGACCTTCTAAAAGAGATACCCGACGAACATGACCCGCTTAACCAGATGCTATTCTGGGAAATTAGAAGCTTCCTTGTAGACCATAATCTCAACTACATGGATAAGTTATCAATGGCAGCAAGCATAGAAACACGGGTGCCTTATCTTGATAAAGAACTGGTGCATTTCAGCACCAAAATACCGCCTTCACTCAAGCTGAAAGGAAAGGAAACAAAGTATATATTAAAGAAGGTGGCCGAGCGATATCTTCCCCACGACGTGATCTATAGGCCGAAAACAGGCTTTGTTGCTCCTATACGCAGATGGATTAAGGAGGATATGAAAACTATGATACAGGAACGTCTTTTATCGCCGTCCTTCGATAAATGGGGCATATTTGATCAAAAAGCCATTGCCCAACTGATACACGACAACGAAACGGGCAAAATAGAGGCCGCCTACACAATCTGGAGCTTGCTGGCCATAGAATCATGGCTGAGACAATTCGCTGAATAAGCTTTTTTCTTGCTGCCTGCTATTATCTTTGCTTTCAGCCCGCTATATTGCTGATCAGCAATATATAGCACTCTTTTTAATAGATGAAGCAGATCATTCAGAACCTTAAGAACGGAGATACAATACTTGAAGATGTACCTGTGCCTATGCCACGTAATGGCGAGGTGCTGATAAAGACTTCTTGCAGCCTGATATCGCTGGGCACAGAAAGGATGCTGGTGGAATTCGGTAAGGCGGGCTGGATAAACAAAGCGCGCCAGCAACCCGACAGGGTGAAAATGGTGCTGAATAAGATAAAAACCGATGGACTTCGTCCTACTATAGAGACAGTCTTCAACAAACTGGGCCAGCCACTTCCTTTAGGATATTGTAACTCGGGCGTGGTAGCAGCCGTTGGCAAAGGTGTTTCTGAAGTTAAAGTGGGTGACCGTGTTGCTTCTAACGGAAACCACGCAGAATATGTTTCTGTTCCTCAAAACCTGGTCGCAAAAATTCCCGATGTGGTTCCTGATGAGGACGCGGCATTTACGGTAATAGGCGCAATAGGATTGCAGGGAATACGGTTGGTCAACCCGGGGTTCGGCGAAACCGTGGCAGTGATAGGGCTTGGTCTTATCGGCCAGATAACGGCCCTGCTGTTGAAAGCAAACGGTTGCAGAGTAATAGGTATCGACCGCGACAGGAAAAAATTAGAACTGGCTGCTGCAAATGGAATTATTACCATGAGTGCAGATGGGAATAACGATCCTGTAAAGTTTGTACAGTCTCTTACCGATAGCAATGGCGCCGATGCGGTGATCATAACCGCATCAAGCAAGGACAATAGTATCATCGCACAGGCTGCGAATATGTCACGGAAACGGGGCCGGATTGTGCTGATTGGAGCGGTAGGTCTTAATATTAGTCGTGCTGATTTTTATGAAAAAGAATTGAGCTTCCAGGTAAGTTGTTCCTACGGACCGGGAAGATATGATCCTTCTTATGAGCAAAAAGGAAATGATTACCCTATTGGCTACGTAAGGTGGACTGAGAAAAGAAACTTTGAAGCTGTATTGAACGCTCTTGCAACCGGCCAGCTGAACGTAAAGCCACTGATAACAGAGCGTATACCGGTCAACGATTACCAGAAGGTATACGGTAATATGTCTGATCCGAACCTGGTGGCTGGCATACTTACCTATGATTCAACAGCTGCTGCCGATAGAAAGATAGTTTACACGCAAGGAACATTTGCGGGTAAAAAGGGGGTGCTTGGAGTAGTAGGTGCCGGCAACTTCACCGGCGCTATGGTGCTGCCGTTGCTGAAGAAATTGGAGGCACCTATAAAGATGATCGCCAGCTCCGGCGGACTCACCGGTACCACACTGGCGAAAAAATTTGGAATAGCAGCATCTACAACAGACTACCGGGAAATACTAAAGGATAAGGAGATAGACACAGTTGTGATCACTACCCGACCCTTTCAGCATGCGGCAATGGTGATGGAAGCCTTGGAAGCAGGCAAACATGCCTTTGTTGAAAAGCCACTTGCTATAAGGTATGACGAGTTAGACGAGCTAATCGATGTATATAGCAGGTCTAACACTAGTGTGTCAGTTGGATTCAACCGGCGCTTTGCTCCCCTGGCAGTAAAGATGAAAAATCTCCTGGGCGGTAGCGAAGCACCTATCAATATAGTAGCAACCATGAACGCTGGCTTCATACCTCACGAAATGTGGATGCATGATATGGAAGTAGGCGGCGGACGCATTATCAGTGAAGCTTGTCACTTTATAGATTTGTGTAGCTACCTGGCGGGGTCTTTGGTTGAGGCAGTATGCATGAATAGTCTGGGTACGAACCCTGCTGAAAATACCGACAACGTGAGTATACTGCTGAGATATCAGAACGGTTCTAACGCAGTGATCAACTATTTCTCTAACGGCAGTAAAGCATACGATAAAGAAAGAGTTGAAGTATACTCGCAGGAAAGAACTCTTGTCATGGAGAACTGGCGAAAACTGACTGGCTATGGCTTTAAGAACTTCTCGAAAGACAGCTCTTCACAAGACAAAGGTCACGCAGCACAGTTT
>CAMPKR010000144.1 GCA_946887345.1 uncultured Bacteroidota bacterium
ATGATTTTCTTCATAGGCATGCCGGGATCAGGTAAATCGTTTTGGGGCAGCACAATTGCTGCCGCACACGAATTGCCGTTTGTGGACCTGGATAAATATATTGAGGACAAGATAGGCATGTCGATTGCTGACTATTTCTATAAGTATAGTGAGTTAGAATTCAGGAAAAGGGAACAGGAGTCTCTTATGGAGGTTGTCAGGATAATGCCGGGGGATTGTGTGATAGCTTGTGGGGGCGGGACACCTATATTTAAAGACAATCTACAGAAAATGAGGGAAGCAGGCTGCACAGTATATGTAAGAGCTAGCCTCAGTCTTATACTTAGGCGCCTGGAAAACAGTTCTACCCGCCGACCCTTACTTGAAGGCAAGGACAAGGCAACGGCATTGTTAGAATTGTATGACAATCGACAGCCCTTTTATTCACAAGCCGACTATACTTTTGACGTAGAAAGTATTTCCCTGGCTAACTTTGATAAAATTATTCACTCATGCACAAACCGGCACTAAGCTCCGGCATAGTCTTCGCGGCTCTGGCTGTGATACTCGGCGCATTCGGCGCCCATGCTCTAAAGCAGGTAATGGAACCGGATCAACTCGTCACTTTTGAAACAGGTGTACGTTACCAGTTTTACCATTCGTTTGCACTGATCGCTTGCGGCCTGCTTTATAATTCTTTTCCTTTTAAGCAAGTAAAACAGGCTACGACCTGTTTCCTTTTAGGTGTTATCCTGTTCAGTGGATCGCTATATGCCCTTACTTTGCTGAAGGCGAATGGCGAAGTTGGACTCAGAGGAATAGGTATTCTTACACCTATTGGTGGGGTATTCTTTATACTCGGCTGGATATTGTTATTTTGGGCAGTCATCAAAAAGAAATAATGAAGGCAATAGCCCTGATACCGGCAAGGCTGGAAGCAACGCGTTTTCCACGAAAATTATTGGCTGACCTGAGGGGGAAATCTGTTCTGCTCAGAACTTATGAGGCCGCCGTTAATACGGGCCTGTTTGATGAAGTATTGGTGGTAGCGGACAGCGATGAACTAATACAAGAAATAGAAAAAAATGGTGGTAAGGCAGTAAAGAGCAGGCGTGAATACGAAAGCGGTACTGACCGTATAGCTGAAGTGGCGGCGGAACTGGAGGCAGATGTTTTTCTGAATGTCCAAGGTGATGAGCCTTTTACTCTAAGGCAACCATTAGCTGATCTTCTGGAGGTGTTTCGCAGTGATACAGATCAAAAAGTGAGAGTCGCTTCACTTTGCCGGAAACTAAGTGACGAAAATCTCGTGGCCGATCCCAATGTTGTGAAAGTTATCTTCGATAGGGACAATAATTCCATTTACTTTTCAAGAAGCATTATTCCTTTTCCCCGGAGTAAAGACATTAGTATCGATCATTATCAACATATTGGTATTTATGCCTTCAGGAAAGTTGCGCTCATGGCCTTTCCTCAAATGCCAATGACGCCTTTGGAAGCGGCTGAAAAAATAGAATGTCTGCGCTTTCTTGAAAATGGCATTCAGCTTAAAATGGTGGAGACAACTTTTATGGGGGTAGGTATAGATGCTCCGGGCGATATAACTCGCGCGGAGGCATTTATGGATCAGTATGGACTAGAGTAAATCCACTTTCAGTATCTCACTACGACTTCCATTTTTAATCCTGATGAAGTAAATTCCCTTAGCCTGTGTTGAAAGATCTAGTTGTATTTTACTACCTGTATTGCTTTGCCTTGTTGCAATAGCTCTTCCTGTAACATCATTTACACTTATTTCAACTGATGAAAGGTCGGCTAGTTCACTTTCAATATTGATCTGGCCGGTTGACGGATTCGGGAATAGTTTGAAATTTCTTTTTTGTTCCAGTTCGGTTACATTAGCTGGTGTATAGATGCCAGTAGATAATACAGTGCTATCCTGCCACAGCGTTACTCTTGAGGGGAACTGTAGCGCTGCGTCCATTCTGTTAGTTTGCCCGGTAGTGAACATCTTATAACAGATATTGTAGTCCATGTAATTGTCTGAATTCACTAGTTGGCCGTTACAGTTCAGTGGCAAATTAGTAGTGGTAGTTGAATGGCATCCTTGTGCCGTAGTGCAGGGTGGGGTATCGGTCACATTATCATTGGGCATAGTGCAACCTCCGTCAAACGTGTGTATCAGGTTAAAGAAATGCCCGAACTCGTGAGTAAGAACAGAAGAGAATTCCAGGCTCGTGTTGGTAGCCAGGTAAGCACCATTGTATACTATGCGGGCCGTATTGTTATTTGACATGCCTGTGTTAGGATACCACGCTACTCCCGAATTGTTGGTAGTTCCATCATTATAAAGATCGTGCTGCACGTATACGTTTATATACTTATAGTTGTCCCAGGCATCGGCTGCTATTTGAGCATCGTAACCACTGCCGTTGCCATATCCGTAGGTGGTAGGGTAGTATAGTACGCCGGTTGTTGGATTGCCATTAGGATCCTTCTTTGCCAGGTAGAATTTAATGTTCTTTTTGCTGCGCACAGGCATAAACTGGCTGTGCACCTGGTTATAGTCGCTGTTCAGTCCATGAAAATCATCATTCAGTCTTTTTATGGCTGTTTCTATGACCGTGTTGTTTACTGTATTGCCACCCTGGTTGGTGCCATAAACGTGGAACACGACTGCAATTCGGTAGGTATCTACTGAGCTGCTTTTACTCAGTTGCAGGGATTGTATGTGCTGTTGTGTAAAAAGCTCATTGGCTTGTTGTTCTGCGGCGGCTTCGATATGTTGGTTATAGTACGTATTTATCTCTTCCGAGGCACGGCACATAGCAGGTTCTGCCTGCTGGGCAATTGTGTCTGTGGTACAAAATGTGAGTGTGGATAGTAAGAGTGCAATTTTTACCGTATTCATGTTTTCACTGTATGTTCCCAATAAAAATATCAATATCTGACGGCTACAACAAATTGTATGTGGCGAATGCGATCTTTGCAGTGGTAAATTTGTTAATGAACTGGATCATACTCATCATCGCGGGCTTGTTCGAGGTGGCTTTTGCGGCCTGTCTCGGAAAGGCGAAACAGTCGTCAGGTAGTGCAGTCACGTTTTGGTATATAGCTTTTTTGGTATGCCTTACAATCAGCATGGTTTTACTGGTAAAGGCCAGCCGCTCACTGCCTATAGGTACTGCTTATGCAGTTTGGACGGGTATTGGTGCCGTCGGGACTGCAGTCGTTGGTATTATTTTCTTTAAGGAGCCAGCTGATTTCTGGCGGATATTTTTCCTTTTTACATTAATTGCCTCCATCGTCGGCTTAAAGTTTGTTTCCAGTTAGTTCTGTGGATATTTATATGTAAAGTCAGGCGTGTTTTTCCCTTAATTTGCATGATATATGTCTCTTTTTGTAGCCTCTCTTAACTCCGGGAGTAATGGTAATTGCTATTATGTTGGCAATGATCAGGAAGCCGTGCTGGTAGATGCAGGCATATCCTGCCGCGAAACGGAGAGACGGATGAGGCGGCTTGGGCTTAACCTGTCGAACGTAAAGGCGATATTTATTTCCCATGAGCACGGGGATCACATCAGGGGTGTAGAGGTACTCTCCCGCCGGTACCAGGTTCCTGTTTATATCACTGAAAAGACCTTAGCTTACACTAAAGTAGATGCCTCATTAGTCAATCATTTCGGTACACACGAGTCGATAACGATAGGTGGGCTCTCTGTAAAGGCTTTCCCTAAGTTTCATGATGCGGTAGATCCACACAGCTTTACTATTTCTTATTCCGGAATCACAGTTGGTGTGTTTACGGATATTGGTGCACATTGCAGCAACGTGATCGATCACTTCAGGGAATGCCACGCCTGTTTCCTGGAAACTAACTATGATGAAGCGATGCTGGAAACGGGGCGCTATCCATATCATCTCAAGAACCGCATCAGGGGAGGGCACGGTCATCTATCCAACAGGCAGGCTTTAGAGTTGTTCATGCAATATAAGCCTGATTTCATGACCCATTTATTTCTCTCTCACCTTTCAAGAGATAACAATGATCCTCTGATGGCATACGATCTTTTTGCCGCTGAAAATCACAAGGTTCAGATAGTGGTGACATCGCGTTATAATGAGAGTGAAGTCTATCATATTACAGGCATAGAGGAGAAGGTGAAGCTTCCGTCAAGGATGAAAACAGTACAGGCGACGCTTTTTTAACAAGTCACTCCTTCCTTTTTGCGTAATTTTAGTAACGGGCTATGAAGCAGGTGTTTTTTGTTTTTTTTGCTGTGAGTACATGTATCGGTGCCGGTGCACAGGAATTGAACGGCAGATGGGTAGGCAACTATACCGTTTCTAAGTTTATGGCCAATCCAGAGAAAGTAGTGGTAGACATTGCGGTAAGCAATGATTCTGTTATTACCGGCTCTTCCCATCTTTATTATATCAACGACGAATACGAACATTACACTATAAGAGGCATATACCGGAAGAGCGACTCGAGTGTATACTTTTATGAGGACAGCACACTTGGGGTAAAACTTGCGCCCGGCGTTGATAATTGTCTTGGCAACTACACCATGAAGCTGCGCATAAGAGATTCTATCATGAGACTGGAAGGCCGCTGGAATGACAATGCAGAGGAAGAACGTTGCCCGGGCCTGGGGGTGCGACTGAGTAAAAAGGCTCCTCCAAAGAAAAAAGAACCTGTACCCCGGCCAAAAGATAAGAACCTGGAACGCCCCACCATTACTCAAAGCCTGATAGAGATAAGTCCTGCTGAAAAAGACAACATCAGGATAGAAGTAGTTGACAATGCACAAATTGACAACGACGCAGTGTCTATATATGTGAACGAAGAGGTCGTGGTAAAGAAGCAGCCATTATCTAAAGAGCCGATAGTCTTTTACGTTTCTGTAAGCAAGGAAAAGCCGCTTTGTCGCATAGTAATGGCTGCTGAAAGTATGGGTTCTGTGCCACCCTGTACGGCTCTTATGAGGGTAACAGTTAACAAAAAAGTGCATGAGACTACCTTATCCAGCAATATGGGTAATAACGGCACCCTGGAGCTCTTCCTGAAAGACTAGGCGGGATTTAAATCATTATCTTTGCCCCGCCTTATGCGGCCTTACAAGTATATCAGTATTTTATTCCTATTTGCCATCCTGGTTGTGGACTATGCCTACTTTATGTATGGCGTGTCTTTCTGGTGGCTATTGGCTGTTATACTGGTGTATGTTAATCTGCTGGTGCTGGGTACCATTTTCATTCGCTGGAATTTCTATATACCCTCGCTGAACCGAAGCGATAAGAAACAATTGGTAACCCTTAGCTTCGATGATGGTCCTGCACGGGAAACGGCAGCTATTCTGGATATATTGAAGGCGGAAGGAGTGCAGGCAATTTTTTTCTCTATTGGCAAGAATGCCGTAGCGCATCCGGAGTTGGTAAAACGCTGGGATGAGGAAGGCCACATAGTGGGAAACCACAGCTACCATCACGGATTTAATTTCGACTGGAAATTTTCTAAAGCCATGGCGCGGGAAATGGAGGAGACGAATGCGACGATAAATAGCATTATAGGCAAGACCCCGAAGCTCTTCCGTCCGCCCTACGGTGTTACCAACCCCAATCTTGCCCGCGCTGTAAAACGAACAGGGATGCGCTCCATCGGCTGGTCTGTCCGGTCTTTTGACACAAACGCCAGGGACTCGCAGGAACTATTGGAACGGATATTGCTTAAGGTAGAAGGTGGTGATATCATACTCTTGCATGACAGTATGCCCATTACCCGTGAAATTTTAACAAGCTTAATAAGAAGGCTACGCGAAAAGGGGTTTACCTTTGCACGCCTCGATGAAATGCTGGAAATAGATGCTTATGCGTAGAGTTAGTGTTGTGTTGATCTTATGTATGATGGCTGTGGCTACTTATGCCCAGCCTAAGGGCTTTTCCGCTGTGAAGAATAGTGCGGCTTTCGGGCAGGCGCTATCTAAAGCAAATGCTTCGGTACAAACCATCAGCAGCGATTTCACCCAAGTAAAGAATATGGCTTTACTGTCTGAGAAAATAAAGAGCAAAGGCAAATTCAATTTTAAGAAAGAAGACAAGGTCCGTATAGAGTATACCTCCCCTTATGCCTACCTGTTGGTGATGAATGGTAACCAGGTAATGGTGAAAGATGAACAGAAGACCAGTAAAGTAAATACTAAGAACAGTAAAATGATGCAGTCGGTGAATCGTGTAATGATGGACTGCATGCGCGGTACCGTGCTGAGCAACCCTGATTTTAAAACCTCTGTTTTCGAAAATGCCCAGTCTTACCTTGTATCTATGGTTCCCGCCAATGATGCCATGAAGAAGATGTTCAAACAGATAGACGTGTACATGAAAAAAGGCAACTACGAAGTGGACCGCCTGAGCATGGTAGAGCAGGGGGGCGACTATACCGATATGGACTTCAGCAACACACAGTACAACGTCTCTCT
>CAMPKR010000145.1 GCA_946887345.1 uncultured Bacteroidota bacterium
TCATTGACCTGTACACATTATCCAGCTTAGAGGTATCTACCATCGGTTCCTTCTTGCCTGTAAGCGATATTTTGTCGTGGTTGCTCATTATAAAATGGCCTTTTACTTTCTTTTATTTAAAATTTTCTGAAGCGCTTCCACATCTGCAATATCTTTTTTTCTTCCTACTGCCAGCTTGCTTGCAATCAGGTGATTTATATGGATCACCTTCATGCTCACATTTTCTTCTACATGGTCTTTCGCCGAGGCGAAAGTTTCTTCAAAGGTTATTCCATCTACATTGCTCAGAATATCAATCCTGATCGGAGGTGTGCCCATTTGAACTACACCATCCTTATCTAAAAGATCTTCCTTTGTAAAGCCGATGCTACCGAATCCAAAATCATCAATCGCTTTCAGAACCTTTTCAGCATTTTCTTCAGTACTTTCAATAAAAATATCCAGATCGCCAGTGGATCTGCTATGCCCATTCAAAACCACAGCATAGCCCCCGATCAACACAAAACGAACCTCATTTTTATTCAAACATTCAATGAACTCCAGAAAATTAGCGTCCAGGATCATGCCTCTTCCGCTTTATTCTTTTTAATAACACGCCCTACTTTCTCGATCTTTGTCGGATAATACCCTAAAAGGTGGGTCCAGATCATTCTTCTCAGTCTCTCCGTCTCTGCAAGCCTTTCTTGCCATGTTCTATTTGCCCAATACAAAATATCAAGATCATCAGCCTCATTTTTTGAGACCTTTTTGCCTACTACTGATATTTTGTTCCCGTTCCCCATTATGCATCCAGTTCCCCGGCTATTACGTTTAAGCTACTTAGTGCTATAATACCATCACTCAGCAATCCGCCCTTTATTATCTCGGGATATGCCTGGTAGTAAATAAAACATGGCCTGCGGAAGTGCAACCTGTATGGCGTACGACCTCCATCGCTTATCAGGTAAAATCCTAATTCGCCATTGGCTCCTTCCACCGCATGATACACTTCACCTACCGGCGCGTCTATCTCTCCCATTATTATTTTGAAGTGATAGATCAGCGCCTCCATCTTGGTATATACATCTTCCTTTGCAGGAAGGTGGAAATGGTCGGCCTCCGGAGCATAGAACACTTCCCTTTCTGAAGGGAACTCGCTCTCCAGCTTCTGTATTTTTTCCATGGCTTGCTTTACAATGCTATGGCTTTCCCATATTTCATCGTTGCGCACCATGTAGCGGTCATATACATCGCCTGTGGTGCCTACAGGTATCTTAAATTCAAAGTCTTCGTAAGAACTATATGGTTCTGCCACGCGCACATCATAGTCCACACCGGCTGCACGCAGGTTCGGACCGGTAAAGCTATAGCTCAGCGCCCTTTCTGCACTTATGGGTCCGGCGCCAATGCACCTGTCCATAAAAATGCGGTTACGGTTCATCAGTGTCTCAAATTCCTTCATCACTTTAGGGAATTCGTCTACGAACTTATTGATCTTGGCAAATGCTGTTTCAGTAAAATTGCGTTCAAAACCACCCACCCGGCCCATATTGGTCGTAAGGCGGCTTCCGCATATTTCTTCATATATCTCGTATATCAGCTCACGCCACTGGAATACGTAAGTGAACCCGGTAAGTGCCCCTGTATCTACTGCCACTACCGAATTACATACCAGGTGGTCGGCTATACGTGCCAGCTCCATCACTATCACGCGCAGGTAGTCTACACGTTTAGGTATTTTTATGCCCAGCAGCTTTTCTACGGTCATATGCCAGCCCATATTGTTAATGGGGGCGGAGCAATAGTTAAGCCTGTCGGTAAGAGTAGTTATTTGATAGTAGGGCCTGCGTTCAGCTATCTTTTCAAAAGCACGGTGAATGTAGCCGATGGTCGGCTTCGCATCAAGAACGCGCTCGCCGTCTATCTCCAATATGTTCTGGAACACACCATGCGTAGCCGGGTGCGTTGGCCCCAGGTTCAGCGTAGTGGTCTGCTTCTGTAAGCTTTCCTCACTCAGCTTTATGTGCTGCTGCTGTTGTTGTAAATCTGTCATACCCCAAACCCCTAAGGGGCTTTTAAAACAATATTTCTTTAACCCTCCCAAAACAAAGTTCCCCCCTTTAGGAGGCGGAGGGGTTACCTGCCAAACATCTCGTCGTCCTTATCCTTACGTGTCGGATCTTCCATCTCGTATTCCTTACGCATAGGGAAGTAATCCATCTCGTCCACATTCAGTATCCTTCTCAGGTCAGGGTGACCGGTGAAGTTGATACCGAAAAAATCGTAGGTCTCTCTCTCCATCCAGTTGGCACCTGCAAACAGAGTCACAGCCGTCCTTATGTCAGGCTGCGCCGAAGGCACATAAGCTTTCATACGCACGCGTATGTTAGCCACCAGGTTATGCAGGTGATATACCACGCATAGCTCTTCGCCCTTCCTGTCAGGATAATGCACACCCGTCAGGTCAGTAAGGAACTGGAAGCCTTCGTCCCACAGGTATTGCATCACTTCTATGTTCTGAGCCGCAGGCACAGTAAAGGTCAGCATGCCATAGGACTCATCAAAGCTGATGTTTCCCCCAAACTTGCTAACCAGTTTCTCTTTTATAATTTCTTTGGTCAAAGCTTTTTCTTTTTGCTTTTTTCTTTTTGCTTTTGACTTAACTACTGTATTCCGTATTCTCCCAGCAAAGCCTTGTACTGCTCACTGTTACGCCTGCGAAGGCTTTCATTCTGCACCAGCTTCTGTATGCTCATCATGCCATCCATTATAGCCTCAGGGCGCGGCGGACAACCCGATACATACACGTCCACCGGTATCACCTGGTCTATACCCTGCAGCACAGAGTAAGAGTCGAAAATACCGCCGCTGCACGCACAGGCACCTATGGCTACCACCCAGCGAGGCTCTGCCATTTGCAGGTATACCTGCCTCAGTATCGGGGCCATCTTTTTGGCAATGGTTCCGGCTACCAGCAGCACATCGCACTGGCGTGGGGTAAAGCCCATACGCTCCGACCCGAAACGGGCCAGGTCGTAGTTACTACCCATCGTTGCCATAAACTCGATACCGCAGCAAGAGGTAGCGAATGGCAAGGGCCACAAAGAGTTAGATCGGCCTGCTCCTACTATCTTATCAAAAGTAGTAAGCTGATAACCTTCCCCGGAATAGCCCTCAGGCACTTCCATGAGCTTTTTATCACTCTTTATTTTGTCATTTGTATTATACTGAACCGGGCGAGCCATATTTCAGTCTCCTTAGTTCCCACCAAAGGGAATTTTGTTAAAAAAAAGTATCAAAAAACTATAAAAAAAGTGCAAAGAAGTTATCAACATTACTCTTCCCACTCCAGGGCACCCTTCTTGATTATGTATATAAAACCACACAAAAAGAACGCCACGAACATTAAAACTGCCAGAAATCCTTCCTGCCCTAACTCCCTGAAATTGATGGCGTAAGGGTAGAAAAAGATCACCTCCACATCAAACAGTACGAACAGAATCGCCACCAGGAAGTACTTGATAGCCATTGGCTGGCGCGCATTTCCCACCGAAGGGATACCACTTTCAAAGTTGATCAGCTTGTCTGAAGTTTTTCTTTTGGGTCCTAGCAGGTGGGTGGCTCCCATCATTGCTACAACAAAGCCTATGGCCACTACTATTTGCAGCGCTATAGGAAAGTAATCAAACGGACCATTGTGGGCGGTGGCCTGCAGCAATAAATTCATATTACGAATTACCCCTTTAAATCCAGCTTTTCGGGGACGTACAAAGGTAAGTGTATGTCCCGAATTTGCAAGTTGATTTAAGGTCGCTAAATAGAAGGTATTTTCATGATAAAAATGCTAATTTTATATCCAAACCTTAAAATAAATCCATATGCGTAAAAATTTTACGTTGTTCTGCATTTGCCTGGCTCTTATTCCGGCAATATCTTTTTCACAGGTGAACCTCAGTAACGGACTATCTGCCTACTATCCATTTAACAGTAGTTTCATGGATATGAGCGGGAACAATAACAATGGCACGGCCTATGGAGGTGTAGGTTTTGGCACTGATCATGTTGGGAATGGAAATGCGGCAGCTTATTTTGACGGCGTCAATGATTGGATTTCGGTAAATTCCACCACAGCCCTTACTCCTTCAGGAGAAATGACCTTGGCTTTCCGGTATAAAATAATGGACGACGGGGTTCCACAAACTATTATTTCTAAATCCAATTTCACAGGAAGCACTACGATCGATAATATTCAGTTTCAGGTTGGGGTATATAGTAGTCAATTTATTAGCAGTGACAACCTGTTCTTTTCCACTGAACAAGATGGTAGTTGTGCTACTACAAACAGTATCCAGTCTGATTATTTATTTAACACCTCGCCAACAGATACAAATCAATGGTACTGCGTAGTGATGACATTCGCTGCCGGGCAAAAAAGGATGTATGTAAATGGCAACCTTACTGCTGTGCAAAGTTCTTCTAGTTCGGCTATTGATTCCTGCGATGGCGGTGTTTTCAAATTCGGAACCTGGTGGCAAAACCACTTACTACATTATAAAGGCTACCTTGATGAAGTGCGGTTCTACAAAAGAACACTTAATACACAGGAGATAGATTCTGTTTGCAATCTACATTCACCGGGCACTACTGAGTTGGCTTATGAAATATCATTGCCTGTTGTTGAAATTTCGCCTAATCCGGCTTCGGATAAAATAAAAATTGACGTTCCGTCCGACTGGAATACATTCTCGATTTCGTTGTATAACCAGCTCGGACAAAAGGTGTACAACGGTGAACATAAAGAAAAACCGGTTCGACTGGAAACTAACGATTTCCCTGATGGAATTTATTTCATTGCACTTTCCACAGCGGGACGGACCTTCACTTATAAACTAGTGAAACAATAATAACTGTATCTCCATCTCCTAAAATAATCGATATGTATAACCTTTTTACGCTTCTGTTAGCCGGTTTAATTTCAACGACAACGATGGCACAGGTGAATCTCAGCAATGGCCTGGTGGCTTATTATCCCTTCAATGCTACTTTCCAGGATATGAGTGGAACTGGCAACAATGGAACAGCAAACGGTGGAACGGGTTTTGGTACTGATCATATGGGTAATATAAATGCCGCGGCCCATTTTGATGGAATAAACGACTGGATATCAGTTGCAGGCTCACAAAGTCTTACGGCACGGAAGCATTTATCCATTGCTTTCAGGTTTAAGACAGAGGATTCCACCTACCAGCAGGATCTCATTACTAAAAGTGATTATTCGGGCACGAGTGCTCCTGATAATTTTCAATACTATATTGGCTTTAATTCGCCTGTCTTGCCTGAACAGGGTATATTTTGGGGCACCAGTCATAGCAACACCTGCGTAACAGGCTCTTTTTTGCCTGCGGAGTACTGCATGACAACCCCTTTGATACACGAGAACCAATGGTATTGCGTGGTAGTTACTTTCGATAGCAGCATTCAGAGGATTTTTATAGATGGCGTATTGGCAGAACAGGATACTGTGGCGGGGACCTATGCAACAGCTATTGACTCCTGTATGGCGGGCGCTTTAAAAATGGGCGTGTGGTGGCAAAATGATCCTACGCACTTTAAAGGCAGCCTCGATGAAGTACGAATCTATGACAGGGAGCTAAACAATATGGAAATCGATTCATTATGCAACCTTAATTCTCAAAGCACCACCGGTATGAAGAGTCTTGCCGGGTATTCAATAATCAGCATCGCACCAAACCCAACTTCCAACGATGTAGAAATACAAGTACCTGGTGACTGGGACACCTATATACTTGAGGTGTACAACCAACTGGGACAGCAAGTATATGCCAAGCAATCATCAGCTAATAAGTACACGGTACCGTCAAACCAATTGCCGGGCGGGCTCTACTTCGTAAAAATATTTTATCAAGGACAGGTGTTTACCGACAAATTCCTGAAGCAATAAAATAATTCCTTTTATTTTTACAAGAGCGGCATGCAGCCGCTCTTTTGTTTTAAATGCACAACCTGCAGAAAATAAAGTTGTTCCGGATATTGCTGTTTTGCACTTATCCGTTGTCCATCTTGTTATATCCCTTCGTTTTTTTTAAAAAGAAAAAAGAAGGTGCTCTTTTTTTCTTTTTTGACAGGTATGTGATAGGAGGTGCACAGAAGGTGCACCTGGATATACTTGAAAGTGTTTCAGAACAGCAAAAGCAAATCTATTTTACCAGGCACTCCCCAAACGAAGGATTAAAAGATGCTTTTTATCGTTTACCTAATTGTATATCTTCTGATGTGCATTTTTATTGTGATAATCTCCTGATTCGCCTGTTTTCTGTGCATTTCTTTGCTTTCTATCTGAACCGTCACAAACGCGCTCATATCTTCAGCTCCAATAGTACGTTCTTCTACGATATGCTGCCATTCAT
>CAMPKR010000146.1 GCA_946887345.1 uncultured Bacteroidota bacterium
CGCCAAAGAGAACGTGGACATACAAAGGGCGCGTTTCAGGGCGGGAGTAGCCACCACAATAGAGACACGAGAGGCCGAGCGCAGCTACGTGGAGGCGCTGGGAAATCTATATACTGCCGCCTATAATGTGAAAGTGAATGAGACGATAGTGCTGGAGCTGGAGAACAGGCTGGTGCAGTAACCCCCTAGCCCCCTAAAGGGGGAATAACATACCGCTATAATATCAAAAAAAAGAGCACTAAATGTGCTCTTTGAAATATTCTAAAGTCCTTTTCAGTCCCTCGCTTCGGTCTACTTTCGGTTCCCAGCCAAGGATCTCTTTTGCCTTGGTGATGTCCGGTTGCCTTTGCTTCGGATCATCCTGCGGCAGCGGTTCATAAACTATCTTCGATTTAGAGCCTGTAAGCTTCAATATCTCTTCTGCAAACTGCAATAGCGTTATCTCTGATGGATTGCCAATGTTCACCGGCATATGATAATCAGAAAGCAGCAGGCGATAAATACCTTCTACCAGGTCATCCACATAGCAGAACGAACGCGTTTGTGAACCGTCACCGTACACGGTAACGTCTTCACCACGCAGGGCCTGGCTCATAAAGGTAGGCAGCGCACGGCCATCATCGAGGCGCATGCGCGGACCATAGGTATTGAATATGCGGATGATGCGTGTTTCTACCTGGTGGTAGTTGTGATAAGCCATTGTAATGCTTTCCATGAAGCGTTTGGCTTCATCATATACGCCACGTGGGCCGATGGGGTTCACATTACCCCAGTATTCTTCAGTTTGCGGGTGAATCAGCGGATCTCCATATACTTCTGAAGTAGAGGCAACCAGTATGCGGGCACCCTTAGCCTTAGCAAGACCAAGGAGATTGTGCGTTCCCAGCGAACTTACCTTTAGTGTCTGTATCGGCATTTTCAGGTAGTCGATAGGACTGGCAGGGGATGCGAAGTGCAATATGTAGTCGATCTTACCCGGTACATGCACGAACTTGCTTACATCGTGATGATAGAACTGGAACTCCTTTAAAGGGAAGAGGTGTTCAATGTTCTTGATGTTGCCGGTAAGGAGGTTGTCCATGCCTATCACCTCGTAGCCTTCTTTCAGAAAGCGATCACAAAGATGAGATCCCAGGAATCCGGCGGCACCGGTAATGAGTATGCGCTTAGCCATTTGAATTATTTTGGGTATTAATCTATTACCTTTCTTTCGCGAACAGCGGTTTCTACAGGCTGAGCGATGCTTGCCCTTATCTTGTCATTCACCACTTTGCGGCCGATGCTCTCGTAGTAGAAGCCGCATTCTTCCATTTTCTCCAGGGTGTACACGTTGCGGCCATCGAAGATAACAGGCATCTTCAGCGTTTCGCTGATGCGTGCAAAGTCAGGATTGCGGAATTCACTCCATTCTGTAACAATCACCAGCGCATCAGCGCCTGTGATGGCATCGTATTGATTGGCTGCATAACTGATCTTTTCACCCAATATACGCCTCACGTTTTCCATCGCTTCAGGATCGTATACTTTTACTGTAGCACCTGCGTTCACCAGTTCGTCTATCAGTTCCAGTGCCGGAGCCTCACGTATATCGTCGGTCTCAGGCTTAAAAGCCAACCCCCACACAGCAAAGGTTTTGCCGCTTAGGTCGTTGCCGAAAAAGTCTTTGATTTTCTTACCCAGGCGCAGCTTCTGGTTGTTATTCACTTTTATCACGGTGTTTACGAGGTTGAACTCGTAATCATACTCGCGGGCAATTTGTCCCAGCGCCTGTACATCCTTGGGGAAGCAGGAACCACCATAACCCACGCCGGGGAAAAGGAAACGCTTGCCGATACGATTATCGCTGCCGATACCGATGCGCACCAGGTCCACATTTGCGCCGGCCTTCTCACAGAGATTGGCCATTTCGTTCATGAATGAAATGCGCATGGCCAGGTAGGCATTGCCTGCATACTTGGTCATCTCTGCAGAGCGTTCGTCCATATAATAAACCGGATTGCCCTGCCTTACAAATGGTTGGTAGAGTTCATCCATCAGTTTCTTTGCTTTCTCTGAAGATGTACCTATTACTACACGGTCAGGTTTCAGAAAATCTTCAACTGCCACACCTTCGCGAAGGAATTCGGGGTTCGATACCACATCAAAAAGTTCACGGTCCAGCTTTTGAGCCAGTACGTGGGTCACTTTTTCAGCGGTGCCTACAGGAACGGTGCTTTTATTCACAATTACCTTGTATGAGGTGATTAGAGTGCTGAGTTGGGCAGCTACGTCCAGTACAAATTGCAGATCAGCGGCGCCATCCTTACCAGGGGGAGTAGGGAGGGCCAGGAAGATGACATCGGCTTTCTCAATGCCCTCTTCCACTGAAGTGGTGAAGGTGAGCCGGTTTTCCTTGATGTTTCTTTCCAGCAAAACATCCAGGCCGGGTTCATAAATAGGGGATTTGCCTGTCTTCAGTTGGTTGATCTTTTCCTCGTTAATATCGATGCAGATCACATTATTGCCCGTTTCGGCGAAGCAGGTTCCGGTAACCAGGCCTACATAGCCCGTGCCTATAATGGCTAGTTGCATAACTTAAAATCTTAAAATCAGCGGCAAAAGTAGCTCAAAATATCGATGAAAAGCCCATTAAAAGCCGACCTGCTGTTTAAAACAATGTTTTACTTATCTTTAATGCCTCTGATAATTTTCTTATAACAAATTACTAAAATGCATCTGCCTCAAAATGAAAAAAATGCTTCTTTTTCTTCCGGCTATCCTTTTATTGGTGGGTTCCTGTAGCAGGGATGGCGCCCCCTCTAAAATATATGTGCTGACAGATGATGATAAGGGCTTTGGCAGCGATCATGGCAAAATGGAAGCTGTGAACGGAGATATAGAAGCTTTGGCTGACGGGGCCATGTATTATAATGAACTTGGTCTTAATGTGACCTTCAATGGCTGTGTGCCTACGGTTATACATGATACCAACCTGAACCTGATGATAATAGACTTTGGAGCTGAGTGCAAGGACGCTAACAACAACAACCGCACAGGTAAGATAATAGTTACATATGATCTGCCTTATTGGGACAGTGGAAGCATACACAGAATCAGTTTTGACAACTACAAATACAACGGCGATAGGCTGGCCGGCTACAAGGTGATAGAGAACAGGGGATTTAATGGCAACGGCAAGCGCTATTTTAGCGTGATAGTGGCTGACACTCTGTATCCTGCAGGCAGCGGAGATAACTTCATCAGCTACTACAGCGAGCGCGAAACGGTATGGGTTACCGGCTACAACACAGAGGGCAATACCAGCGACGATGTGTATGAAGTTAATGGCAGCGGATCGATGAAAAGAGCCAACAACCAGTACTGCGACTTTAATATTCTCACTACGCTACTGGTATCTAACGATTGTAAGTACGTGCGCTCAGGTGTGATGCAGATAATACCTAAGGACGGATATGCCCGCACCATAGACTATGGCAGCGGAGACTGTAATGACGACGCCAAGCTGGATATCAACGGGATGCTGTTTGATGTGAAGCTTTAAACCATATTAAGATAGATGGAAAAGGTGCGATTAAATCGCACCTTTTTCATTAGAGGCATTCTTTCAGTATGGAGCATGCTTCTGCAATTTCTTTTTCAGTAATGGTGAGCGGCGGGGCTACACGGATGCAACCTGGCGCGAAAAGAAACCAATCGGAAAACAGTCTTTTTTCCAGGCATTTTTGCAGTGTGGTTATCACCTTTTCTGCACTTTCCAGTTCTATTGCCATCAGCAAACCTTTGCTTCTTACTGACCTGGTAGAAGGGTGCCTTAGTAAGGACCGGAAGAGCTGCTCTTTTGCTGCAACAGCTGCTACCATGTTTTCTTTTTGAAGTACATTGAAGGCGGCCATACCTGCGGCACAGGAAAGCGGATGTCCTCCGAAGGTAGTGATATGGCCAAGTACGGGGTCATGAGTCAGCTTTTGCATCAGGGCATGAGAGGAGATAAAAGCGCCAAGTGGCAAACCCCCGCCAAGCGCTTTGCCTAGCAGAAGAATATCAGGTACCACATTATAATGCTCAAAGCCCCAGAGCTTGCCTGTACGTCCGAAGCCGCATTGTATCTCATCAAATATTAATAGCGTACCTGTAGTAGTGCATTTTTCTCTTAGTTGGCTGAGCCAGTCCTCCCTGGCTTCTATTACACCGGCTTCAGCCTGTATTGTTTCTATTACCACGCAGGCAGTGTCGCTGTTTATAGCGTCTATCATTTCCTGCGAGTTGTAATCATAGTGCCAAACTCCCGGCATCAGCGGTCTGAAGGCATTTCTCCAGTATTCGTCACCCATCAGGGCGAGGGCACCCGTGGTATTGCCGTGGTATGACTTATTGCAGGCAATAATGTCTGTTCTGCCTGTTGCGCGGCGGGCGAGTTTTATTGCGCCCTCTGTTGCCTCAGCTCCGGAATTGGTGAAATACACGCAATCAAGCGAAGCCGGCAGGTGTTGCGTGAGCAGGTGTGCATACGCTACCTGCGGACTCTGTACCAGTTCACCATATACCATTACGTGCAGGTATTCATCAGCCTGTTTTTTTACCGCTGCTATTACCTCGGGGTGGCTATGACCGATGTTGCAGACGCTGATGCCGCCGATCAGGTCCAGGTATTTATTCCCTTCTGCATCGTGCAGGTAGTTCCCTTCAGCTTTTACAATGTGCAAACCAATGGGGGCGGGAGAAGTCTGTGCCAGGTGAAGCTGAAATAGTTGGCGGTTGTTCATAAGGCAAAAATAGTCCTCTAAAGCGCATTTTTCAGATAGGCGGCAATAACAATTATGTAATACAAAAACCATAAAATCCTTACCCACAGGTAACACTTAATATTCGCGTAACGTTAGCATCACGCAGGCGTAATATTGAATTAAGGCGCAGATAACATTGCAAATTGACCTTTGCATTGAAAAAATCATAATTGCATGCGAATTATTTCTATGCTTTTCAGCCTGTTGTTTTTCGGATCGCAGGCCATTGCAGCCGGCAGGATAAGCGGAAAGGTTACGGACGAAAAAACAGGTGAACCAGTAATAGGCGCCACTGTGGTAGTAAAGGGCACACCAAACGGTGCCTCAACCGATATTGATGGTAATTTCACCATCAGCAGTGCTGCAGGTACCTATACGGTTGAAGTAAAGTATATAGGCTACCAGCCAAAAGAAGTGACCAACGTAAAAGTAGCTGCCACGGGTGTAACCAATCTTAATATTGCAATCTCCGAGTCGTCTAACACCACGCTGAACGAAGTGGTGGTTCGATCTACGCTGAAAAAGGAGAATGTAAATGCGCTGTATGTGCTGCAAAAGAACAATGTATCAGTATCGAGCGGTATTTCTGCAGATATCATTCAACGTTCACCGGACCGCAATACAGGAGAGGTGCTGAAGCGCGTGAGCGGCGCCAGTCTGCAAAACGGTAAGTTCGTAATCATCCGCGGACTGAACGACAGGTACAACACCGCTATGGTGAACGGCGCGCAGATGCCCAGTACCGAGCCGGACCGCAAAGCCTTTTCTTTTGATATCATACCGTCGAACCTGATAGACAATATCATCATCAGTAAAACTGCTTCACCGGACATGCCCGGCGACTTTGCCGGAGGCGTAGTGCAGGTGCTGACCAAGGATGTGCCCGAAGAGAATTTCCTGAACGCGGGCCTGGCATTGGGTTATAATACGCAGTCCACGTTTAAAGATTTTACTTCCGGTGAGCGCGTGGCGGGAGATCATATGGGCTTTGGGAACAGCCAGAATGCTTTGCCGTCTTCATTTGGGAGTACTTATACCGAGTACCGCTCCATGAGCAAGGACGAACGCGTTTCTGTTGCGAAGACTCTGCCGAACAATTTTGGCACAAATACTACCCA
This sequence comes from uncultured Bacteroidota bacterium, assembly GCA_946887345.1. The sequence continues at coordinate 5,903 of CAMPKR010000146.1, forward strand.
GGCGCTGCCCAATACATCTCTTCAATTATCGTGGGGAAACTCGCATAAGTTTAAGAAAGGCGGGAAGTTAGGAAGTGTTGTTGGGCTTTCGTACCGCAATGGTTATAGCGCAATACCTGACTTTCGCAGGGCCACCTGGCAGGTGGGCTCCAATAATGCCGATGCTAGTGATAATGTAAGCAAGCATTCTTCATCGCTGGCGGGGCTGGCAAATATCTCTTATGTCTCGGCCAAATCAAAGATATCGTTCAGGAATTTGTTTAATGCACTGCACGACCAGACCAACTATTCCAGGGGTGGTTACAACGATGGCCAATTGCTTCATACAGAGGGCTATTCAACCATACCCTACGACAGAAAAATGTATAACAGCCAGTTAGAAGGTGATCATTCCTTCGGAAAGAAAAATATAAAGTTCACCTGGAACCTGAACTATTCAATGCTGAACGCTTCCCAGCACGATCTGCGTACTGTATTTTATAACAGACCCTACCAGAAAGA
>CAMPKR010000147.1 GCA_946887345.1 uncultured Bacteroidota bacterium
TACGGTCTTGCGCACCGGCATTGCGACAGGCAGATGCTACAAGCCATTCCAGTGCTTCGTCATTGCCTACGCTCCTTGCGCTGCGGATAGCCTGCATTACACAATCGTGATCGCTGAGATTGGCGGCCCTGAGCGGATGCGAGGTTTCAGGCAGGCAAACGCGGAAAGCATCAGGACGCTTGTAGTCTCCCCAGGCCTTGTCTATGTCATATTTCACAGACTCCCATTCAGTGCTGCTCAAACCATCCTGGGCAAATACAGTTCCTGATAACAGGATCAAAAGTGCAGTAAAAACCGATTTCATGTCGAAAATTTGGATAAATGTAAAATAATTGGCAAAAAATACATAACTCCAGGCAAAAAAAGAAATGCTCAACCCTTTGCAGGCAAACATTTCATCATACAATCCCAAAGCCTTTCGGCCGATTTCTGCCAGTTAAACTTTTCTACTTGTGCGGGTGCCGCCGCTACCAGCCGGGCTCTGAGGTTTTCGTCTTTGTATATCAGGCCCATTTTATTGGCTATGTCTTCTACGCTCGTAGGGTCTACCAATAGTGCAGCCTCGCCGGCTACTTCAGGCATGGAGGAAGTGTTGCTCACTATGGCTGGGACATTACACTGCAGGGCCTCCAGTATCGGAATACCAAAGCCTTCAAACAACGAGGCATATACAAGGGCATAAGCTCCTCCTATTACTTTGCTCAGTTCGTCTACGTTCATGTAGCCTACCCACTTTACGTCGTCTTTAAAGGGCATATTCTCCTTCATTTCCACCACCGCATCATATTTCCAGGCCATGCGCCCTACTATCACCAGCTTCATATTGCTGCGCTGCTTCTTTTTAAAGGCTATGAAGGCCTCCAGCAGGTTCACAATATTCTTGCGCGGGTGTAGCGCTCCTGCAAATACAAAGTACTCGCAGCCATCAGCATACTGCGTCTTTATTTCTTCTCTTTCTGCATTGCTCAGCGGCCGGTATTCATCGTGGGCGCCGTTATACACTACGTCTATCTTGTCCGGGGGTACGCCATATCTTTTTGATATGTCTTCCTTAGAATAGGTAGATACTGTAGCGAGTCTTGTAGCTTTACGCGCGAACAGCGGCGAATAATGCCTCCAGTATAGCTTGTGCGACAGCTTAAAATGCTCCGGATAATGCTCGAAAGCCAGGTCGTGCATTACCAGGCAGGTAGGCACAGCCGTTTTAAGCGACATTTGACTGTCCGGGGAAAGAAAGAGGTCAGCTTTGTATTTCTTAAGCAGTGCAGGGATGCGCCATTCAAACCAGATATTGAAGAGAATAGGATGCCTGGCCTGCGGAGAAACAACAACAGGGGTGACATTGGGACCGAAAATAAAAGACGGATCGTAAGGTCGGTCGAAAAAAAAGATGAATTCATGCTGCGGGTGCTGCTGCACTATCTTTTCGAGAGTCCTGTATGTAAACCAGCCTATTCCTTCCAGCTTTCCTTTTAAAAGAAGCCGGGTATTAACCGCGATGCGCATAGCCTATGGCAACAAAAATATAATTTTACCGTTTTAAAGGCTGCGAAAATACGCTCTAATGCGCCGTTTTTTTGTAAAAAATCTCCTTTTTGTCATCACCGTCAACCTGTTGGTGAAGCCAGTGTGGTTTTTTGTCATTGACAGGACGGTGCAAAACCGCGTGGGCAATGAGGATTACGGTGTTTACCTGGCTTTATTTAACCTTTCTGTCATTTTTCAGATCCTGCTCGATTTCGGGTTAACAAATTATAATAGCCGCGCAATTGCCCGGGAGCCCGACAAGCTCTCCGAAATATTCCCCTCCATGTTCACAGCAAGAATAGCCCTGGCGATGCTGTATGGAGTGGTTACCTGCATAATGGGGGTAGTTATGGGGTTCGAGAGCCGGGAAATGATGATGTTGCTGGGTGTATTAGTTTTCCAGGCACTGAATTACCTGTTGCAATTTTTCAGGAGTAACGTGGCGGGATTGCATCGGTTTAAGGCAGATGGCGTGCTTTCGATACTTGACAGGTTCCTGATGATCATTATTTGTGGATTGCTGCTGGTGTTGCCTGCTACCGGGGAACACTTTAAGATAGAGTGGTTTATTTATTTGCAGATATTCAGTTACGGACTGGCTGCGTTTATTGCGTTCATTGCTTTGCAGAAGATCTCGAAGATATCCCTGCGCTTTTCATTGAACATTCCCGGGATGCTGAAAATAATGAAGGAGAGCTTTCCTTATGCAGCACTTATATTCCTGATGTCGATCTACACACGTGTAGATACCATTATGATGAAAAGAATGTTGGGAGCAGAGGGTGATACGCAGAACGGGATCTATGCACACTCTTACCGCTTGCTCGATGTAGGCAATATGTTCGGATTGATGTTTGCTTCCATGCTGTTGCCCATGTTCGGGCGCATGCTGTTGCAGAAAGTCAATATCCAGCCGATCATTCAGCTATGCGTTAATATCCTGTTGCCTTTTTCGGTGATGTGTGCTGTAGGGGCTTCCTTTTATGGTTACCCGCTGATACATGCGCTGTACACACATGCGACGCCCTATGATGGGACGATATTCGCCTGGCTCATGGCTTCGTTTCCGGCTTTTTGCATGATGTATGTGTATTCTACTTTGCTTACTGCAAATGGCAGCATAAAACTGCTTATCAACATAGCGATAGCAGGAGTTGTTTTGAATATGGGGTTGAACTATTTCCTTATACCTGATTACAAAGCGGTAGGAGCCGCTGTTTCTACCGTAGTAACGCAAACAACACTATCCATAGGGTATATTATTTTCTCCGGGAAGACGTTTAAGCTGCCATTAAATATAAAATGGATCATTGCGCATTTAGCATTTCTGGCATTTAGTATTGCGCTCGCTTATAGTTTCGATATGCTTGGCGTAGAGTGGTATAAAAAGCTACTATTATTTGGCGTCGCCGAGGTATTGCTCATGTTCCCGTTCGGCTTTGTTTCCATCCGTTCTATCAAGCAACTTATGGACCGTTCCTGATCATTTTTTCTGCACATACTCGTCAGGATGGGCAGGATTATGGTGGGGATCCTTTACTTCGTCGGGCAATTCCTTGGCTTCTCTTTTTACAATAAATACAGCCGTTTCGTAGGGCTCGATGCCGCGGCCCTTTTCCAGGGCATATACCTTCGTGAACTCAGCGCCGAAATACAGGATCATAGCGGAGTAGTACACCCAGGTAAGAATAATGATGATAGCCGCCGCTGCACCATAAGTGTCAAAGTCTGATGTGCTCAGATAATAGCCTATACCAACCCTTCCGAGCAGGAAGAGGAAGCTCGTAAATGTAGATCCGATAAAAGCGTCCTTCCAGCTTATTTTAGCATCGGGCAACACCTTGTATATCACCGAAAACAAAAAGCTGATAACGGCAAAGAGAAGAGCAGTGCTTAATACTTTCGCAAAAATGATATTGGCATCGCCGAAGATAAACTCAAGTCTTGATGTAAGGGCATCCATCATTGCATTTACTACCAGGGAAACAAGCATGAGGAAACCAATACCGACAACAAGGGAAAAAGAGAGAACGCGGTCGCGAATGTATTTGAGCCAGCCCTTTTTAGGTTTGGCACGGATAGACCAGATATAATTTATGGAGCTCTGTATCTCGGCAAAGACTGTTGTTGCACCAAATAGAAGAACAACAATACCTACCAGCCCGAACAGGTCTTTGTTATTTTGCTGCGATAGATTTTGTAAAGTGGCTTGTATCTGCCCGGCTGCCTGGGGGCCAACCAGGCCGGCTATTTCGTTGTGCATGTAACCCGAAATAGTTTGAGGATCATAAAACCATCCCGCTACAGTAATGATAACCAGCAGCAAAGGGCCAATGGAGAATACCGTATAATACGCCAACGAAGCGCTAAGCTTGGTGACATTATCCAGGTTGAATTCAGAGAATGCATCTTTCAGCACTTTGAAGTATGACTTAATGTGGGCTACCATGCCTGTTTTTACCTAAAAGCATCCCAAGCTTGTGCCAGCAGAGTTAAGTGGGTGAAGATCAAGGACGGAACAAAGCGATGTGTAAAATATTCCTCAAAGACAGGACGCAGACCGGCTATCGTGGTATGATTTTTAAGATGCGTATGCGACTGTATTACTAACCAAATAACACAAACATGGCACGTAAGTATTCAAAAGGAGCAGGTGACAAGGTAGAAGAAACCATGCACGAAATGAAAGAAGGAAAACTCAAAAGCGGCCGATCAGGTAAGAAAGTTACCAGCCGCAAACAGGCGATTGCAATAGGCCTTTCAGAAGCCCGTGAACGTGGCGAAAAGGTTCCGGAAAAGAAGACAGCAACAAAAAAGAGCAGCAAAAAATCTGCCTCTAAGAAGAGCGGGGGAACAAAGAAAGCCGCTTCTAAGAAGGGTGCAAAGAAAACAGCTACTAAAAAGAGCGCTTCAAAAAAATCTGCAACAAAGAGAAGTGCTTCAAAAAAGTCAACTACGAAGAAAAGTACAGGCAGTAAAAAAACAGCTACTAAAAAGAGCACTGCCCGCAAGAAGACGGCCAGTAAGAAAAGCAAATAAGCATAAGTGGAACAATAAAGAAGAAGGCCGCCTGTTTCCGGGTGGCCTTCTGTATTTTAGAAAGTCGCGAAGACGGGCTTCGTCTTCATTATACTATCTATTCTTTCTTTTACTTCGGCCGTGAGCTTAGGATATAGCTCCAGTGCCTTAAAGTTTTCTGTCAGTTGTTCCTGTTTGGTTGCTCCAAGTATCGCTGTTGTAACATTGGGGTTGCTGATACACCAGGCAATAGCCAGCGTAGCGAGTGAGGTATCCAGCTCTTTAGCTACAGATTCCAGCTCGCGGACGCGGGCAATCCGCTCATCGCTTAGAGTACGGTCCTTCAGCCATTCAAAGCCTTCCAATGCCAGGCGCGATCCTTCAGGAATACCATTGTTGTATTTGCCCGTAAGCAAGCCAGACGCCAGCGGACTCCATATTGTAGTGCCCAGGCCTACGCTATTGAATATAGGCATGTAGTCGGATTCCATCTTATGGCGCTCCAGCAGGTTATACTGCGGCTGCTCCATGGCCGGACCTTCCAGGCCAAGCTGTTTTGCCACCATATGGGCCTCCATTATTTCAGCGCCCGTCCATTCGCTGGTGCCCCAGTAGAATATCTTTCCTTGCTGGATGAGGGTATTCATGGTACGAACTACTTCTTCTATGGGAACATTCCTGTCCGGCCTGTGACAAAAGAAGAGGTCGAGGTATTCCAGCTGAAATCTTCCCAAAGCCTCGTGACAGGCTTCTATGATATGCTTGCGGCTAAGGCCTTTTTGATTCGGCTTGTTGTTATCGCCTCTCCAGCCGAAGAACACCTTGCTGGAAACTACGTACGAGGAACGCTCCCAGCTTTTCTTTTTCAGTATGCGGCCCATCATCAGCTCACTTTCTCCACGTGAGTAGACTTCTGCATTGTCGAAGAAGTTGATGCCGTTGTCATAGGCATAGCTCATCAGCGCATCAGAGGCGCTATCGTCTATCTGTTTGGCAAAAGTTACCCATGACCCGTAGGACAGCACGCTTAGTTGCAATCCGGTTTTCCCCATTCTGCGATATTCCATAATTCAAACCCCAAACCCCTAAAGGGGCTTCCCATTTTTATCGTTAACAATAAAAGTTTCTGTTCTCAATATTACTGTTTCCAGACCTCGGTTGATTTCTTCATTTCTGAATCGTAAGATACGTAACCCATCGCTTTCCAGAATGATTTGTCTTTGCTCGTCATTTGCTTTCACATCAGCGTCCAGGTGTATATCCCCATCTACCTCAATGACCGGTTTTAGCGAATGACAATAGAAATCGGCGATATAAATTCCTAGTGGATGCTGTCGTCTGAATTTATGCCCAAAAGGCTTTGTCCTCAAGTATCCCCATAAGATCATTTCTGAATGCGTAAGATTTTTCCTTAGCTCTTTAGCATTCCCGAAGATCAGATTTGACGCGCCTAAGAACATTTTCTTTTTCATAGCTTCTTAGAGTTCCCCCTTTAGGGGGCGGAGGGGGTTTTATATCAAATGCACTACCAAGCCATCCCTTGTTTTCGGCTCAAACCAGGTGCTTTTAGGCGGCATTACGTTTCCACTGTCTGCAACTGAGAATAATTGCTGGATACTTACCGGGTAGCAGGCGAACGCCGCTGCCACGTCTCCGCTATCTACGCGCTTTTCAAGCTCGCCCAAGCCACGGATGCCGCCAACAAAGTCTACGCGTTTGTCGGTGCGGGGGTCATTGATATTCAAAAGCTTGGAAAGAATATTGTTTTGAAGAATGCTTACGTCCAGTATGCTGATAGGATCGTTGCTGTATGTGCCGGCTTTCACCGTCAGTTTGTACCAGGTTCCCGATATATAC
>CAMPKR010000148.1 GCA_946887345.1 uncultured Bacteroidota bacterium
CATTTGAACTGAATGACAGGAATTGCCGCCGCTTTTTCAGCGACCTGGAAGATGATAATCTAGGAGCTAGCTTAGCCGTGCAGGTGCCATTCGGGTTGTTTGGACAGAACCAGTCCGTTAAGGCCGGTTACCTTGGTTTGTCCCGCAACCGCTCCTTTGATGCCAGGATATTTCAATATCAGCAATACAGTGTAACAACATTTGACCATGCTCTCTCGCTATTAGATTATGACCATGTGTTTGATCCTCAGAATATGCGTGCAGACGGATTTGAGTTGATAGAAATAACCAACCCAACAGATGCCTATAAAGCCAGCTCATTTCTGAATGCAGGATTTTTGATGCTGGATAATCACTTTAGCGAACAATGGAGGATGTCGTGGGGTGCGCGCGTGGAGTCATATTCCCAGACATTGCAGGCGGTGGACCTTTCGAACAAAAAAATTGATACCACCAGCGTAGTACTGGATGTGCTCCCTTCACTGAATCTGTCGTATAGCCCCGGAGCGAAGACCAGGATACGCTTGTCCGGATCAAGGACTGTAAACCGTCCTGAATTCAGGGAAATAGCAGCCTTCCAGTTCATAGACCTTGAGAATACATGGACCATCATCGGGAACCCGAATTTGCAGCGAGCCAACATTACCAACCTCGATCTCCGATATGAGTACTATCCACAGCCCGGGGAGGCCATCACTATTGGTGCATTCTATAAGTATTTTGAGAACCCGATAGAGAATAAGATGAATGACCAAAGCAACCTGGACCTTTTAATATTTGGTTATCAGAATGCACCCTCAGCTGTTGCCTTTGGCGGAGAAATAGATATCCGGAAAAGCCTTTCGTTCGTCGCTGATGCAAAGTGGCTGGAGAACCTGATAGTAGGGGGAAACTTCACTTATGTTCAATCCCGCGTTGACGTGCGGTCCTTCGGACTGGTTAATGACAGGCCATTGCAGGGACAGTCACCCTACCTCGTTAATTTCTCCCTGTTGTACAACGATGCGAAAACAGGATTTGGAGTGAGCGCCTTGTATAACCGCGCCGGTGACCGGATATTTATAGTGGGTACCAGCACTATTCCTACTACCTGGGAACATGGCCGTGATGTAATTGACTTCCAGGTGAGCAAATCACTATTAAAGAAAAAAGCAGAGCTTAAGTTCACTATTTCAGATTTGCTCAACCAACCTTATACATTCTATTGGGACTACGATGGAAAAGTGGGCAACAACACAGCCACAGATAAGCCATTCCAGACATACAAGCTTGGCACCACATTTACACTTGGATTTACATACCGTCTCTGACATAACATTGATAAGAATGAACAGTTTAAGACGGAGGGCTGGTAGCCCTCTGTTTTGTTTAACACAGGCTTAATCTTCCCGTAATATAGCAGTAATGGCACCCCGGTACATTTGCAGCATAAATAACTAAATCTTATGAAGTTAAAGAGACTTTTACCTTTTATGCTGGTAGGTGCGCTTGCACTTAACCTAACATCTTGCAAGCCTGATCCGGTGACTCCGGATCCGGATCCGGTACCAGATTATACACTGTCCGGAGATGTTTCGTCCGACAGATCACTGACGGCTGATCACGTTTGGACACTGAAAGGATATGTGTACGTGAAAGATGGCGCTACGCTGACGATAGCACCGGGAACAATCATCAAAAGCGATATCGTAGACAAGGGTGCTATTATAATAGAGCGCGGTGGCAAGATAATGGCTGAGGGTACTGCCAGCTCACCGATCGTGTTTACATCGGGACTGTCAAAAGGACAACGACGCCCGGGCGACTGGGGTGGTATTATACTGCTTGGTAAGGCGCCAACCAACCGTTCAACGGAGCCTACTATTGAGGGCGGTGTGAACCGCAATTACGGCGGAACAGACCCTAATGATAATTCAGGTGTATTGAGATATGTGCGTATTGAATTTGGTGGTATCGCTGCATCTCCGGGTTCTGAGATCAACGGTCTTACACTTGGTGGCGTAGGTTCAGGCACTACGATCGATCACATTATGGTTTCTTATGGTAACGATGATGGTTACGAGTTCTTCGGGGGTACTGTAAACTGTAAGAACCTGATAGCTTTCTCTTGCCTGGATGATGACTTCGATTTCGATTTTGGATATGTTGGTAAGATCCAATACGGTCTTTCTGTAAAACATCCGCAGTATGCCGACGTAGGAGATGCTTCAAATGGCATTGAGTGTGATAATGATGGTTCGGGTACTACTGCTACTCCGTTCACTCATCCCAAACTCTCTAATTTCACCTTTATTGGCCCAAATAACCGTAGCAATACGCAGTCTCCACACAATTACGGTAACCGCTGGCGCCGTTCAGCTCACTTCACAGTGCGCAACTCCATAATGATCGGTCACCAGAAAGGTGGTTTTTCTGTGGAGTCTGCTGAAACAGGTTCAGCTCTAGGCACTGCGAACGGAGAATTTAAGAACAACCTGGTTCATGCAATTACCAAGTCTTTCTTTGGTAATTCAAGTTCAGGGTTAACGGACTCTACTGTAAAAGCGATTTGCCTGGCAAACCTTTGTACACAACTGGATAGTGCCAACGCTGCAAAGCTTTCTAACCCCTGGTCTCTGACCGCTCCATCTTTTCTGCCACAAGCTGGTTCACCTGCCCTCGGAGGTGCGTCATTTGTAGGACTGGATGCGTTCTTTTCCGGCGGCACCTTCGTTGGTGCTGTTGATCCGGGCAACGACTGGACAACAGGCTGGACAAACTGGGATCCTAACAACACTGATTATTAATAGTTAAGAATTCATAGACAACAATAAACAAACATCCCGCTCTAATGGCGGGATGTTTTCTTTATGTCTAGTATGTCTTTGTAGATATTGTAGTTCTCCTCGTCGTAGCAAACGAAGATCACTTCGTCCAGCTGTCCGGGATACTCGCGGCAGAACTGGCTCACGGAGAAAAGGGCAATCATCGCAGCTTTGTCTTTAGGGAAGCCATAAACACCCGTGCTGATGTTAGGGAAAGCAATGGTACGCGCGCCGTTTTTTACTGCCAGTTCCAGGCTGTTGTGATATGAGCTTTGCAGCAGGCTGATCTCATTATGTTTGCCATCCTGCCATACCGGCCCGGGAGTGTGAATGACGTGTTTGGCCGGGAGGCCATAAGCGTCAGTTATTTTTGCTTCCCCTGTCGGGCAGCCTCGCAGTCTTTTGCATTCTTCCAGCAATTCGGGCCCTGCCGCCTCATGTATTGCCCCATCAACTCCACCGCCGCCCAATAAAGAAGGATTAGCTGCATTCACAATGGCATCAGTTTCTACCTGTGTAATGTCGCCTTTTTGGATAGAGATTTTTGTCATGTTTTCTTGGTTGTGTTTTAGAACATAAAGGTACTGAAGCACGTATCCAAACCGTGTTAAGCCTTAGCAAACCATTAGCTAACGGTTTGTAAACCTAGTTCAGCAGCTTTCTTCAGCATATACTCATATGCTGCTTCATAAGTGTTTGGGATGATTCCATCGAGAATAGCCTCGCGGACGGCAGTTTTTATAATGCCTACGTTTCTTGATGGGGGTAAATTGAAGATACGCATAATATCGGCTCCGTCAATGGGTGGCTGCCAGTTGCGTATCTTATCTTTTTCTTCTACTTCTTTAAGGCGTTCCTTTACTATTTCAAAGTTTTCGAGGAAGCGTTTTACTTTTTGCCTGTTTTTGGAGGTGATGTCACTTTCACAAAGCATCATCAGGTCTTCAAGGTCTGCACCGGCGTCAAATAGCAGGCGGCGCATGGCCGAGTCTGTAATGTCTTCTTTCGTCAGGCTGATAGGGCGCAGGTGGAGGTTTACCAGTTTGGCTACATACTTCATCTTTTCATTCAGTGGCAGCCGAAGTTGCTTGAAGATTCGGGGAGTCATTTTCTCGCCCACCACTTCGTGTCCGTGGAAGGTCCAGCCATGTCCTTTTTCAAAGCGCTTGGTGGCAGGCTTGCCTATATCATGCAGCAGTGCAGCCCAGCGCAGCCAGAGATCGGTGCTGCGGGTAGCCACGTTATCCAGCACCTGCAGGGTATGGTAGAAATTGTCTTTGTGCCCCTTTCCTTCTATCATTTCTACACCGGCAAGGTCAGTAAGCTGTGGGAAGAACTCCTGCAGCAGTCCTGTTTTATATAGCAGGTCAAAGCCCACTGAAGGCTTTGGTGTCTGGATGATCTTATTTAGTTCATCTGTGATTCGTTCCTGCGATATAATGCGTATGCGTTCTCTGTTACGGCTGATAGCTTCAAAAGCAGACGCCTCAATTTTAAAACCAAGTTGCGTGGCAAACCTGATGCAGCGCATCATCCTGAGTGGGTCGTCTGAAAAAGTAATGTCCGGATCAAGAGGGGTGCGCATAATGCCGGCCTGCATATCAGCCAGCCCGTTAAAAGGATCTACCAGTTTGCCGAAGTCCGCTTCATTCAGGCTTATGGCGAGCGCATTAATAGTGAAATCCCTCCTTTTCTGATCATCCTCCAGGCTGCCGGGACTAACGTCGGGCTTCCGTGAATCTGAACGGTAAGACTCCTTCCTTGCTCCCACAAACTCTATATCAATATCCCTGTACCTGAAATGTGCCGTACCGAAATTCTTAAAGAAGTTCACTTTGGGTACGGGCTTGAATTTCTTCGCAGCTTCATGGGCCAGTTCTATGCCATCCTTAGTGCAGACAATATCTGCGTCTTTGGTTTCCCTGCCCAGTATTTTATCGCGCACAAAGCCGCCTATCAGGTAGCAGTCGGTCCCAAGTCCTGTCGCTGCCGCCGATATCTTATTTAATATATCCAGTTCTTCTTTAGTACAAGCTATATCCATTACTATTATTCTCTGCGCTCAGTTATGCTCTTATTATATCCATGCTTCCATCTTCCAGCAGCCGCACCAGCCTGGAAGGTGGTTTCAGACTGGTATCATCCTGCCGGTGCTTTACTACATAGGCAACACGTTCTATAATAGCCGGGTTGATCATATTATAGGTTTGTGCTCCGGGTTCTCCGCTCAGGTTGGCCGACGTAGAAACCAGTGGTTTCCTGAACCTCTTTAAAACTGCCTTACAAAAAGGATCTTCAGGTATTCTAATAGCTATACTCCCGTCATTATTCAGCAAATTATCCGGAAAACCCAGCGGCCCGTCAAATATCACTGTAGTTGGCCTGTCAAAGCTTTCCAATATATCTATTATATCAGGGTAGGGCGCCGCAATGTATTGCAACACATCCCGGGCCTCCGCCAGCAGTACTATAAAACCTTTCTCCTTAGGGCGCTGTTTTATGGCAAATACCTTTTCTACGGCATCCTCATTCAGCGCGTCACAGCCTATTCCCCATACGGTATCGGTGGGGTACAGAATGCTTTCTCCCGCATTTAAGACCTCTATACAGGCCTTTATATCTGCCTCAAAACTCATCAATTTCCAACGTTTTTAGCTCCAAACCCGTCCTTATATGCGAATGCAGCTAATATTGTATTTAGTTTGTAAAAATAGTATCGAATAAGCGTTTTAGGGGCCTTTTAACAATAAATAAGTATGGTTGGTAACGATTTCGGTATTAAATTTGTTATTTAGCATTTACATCTGGTAAAATCTGTAAAAAAACATCATAAAATGAAAAAAGTTCTGCTCACATTAAGCATTGCATTTCTAGCAACAGGAGCATATGCTCAAAGCCATGACGATCACAAGGGCCATAACCATGCTGCCCCAAGCCCGGCTGCAACTCAACCTGCAGCTAAACCTGCAGCAGCAACCCCTGCCAGGCAAACCAGTCTGAAACCTGAAAATATGGCTTTCAACACTGACAGCCACGACTTCGGTACCATAGCAGAAGGTCCTGCCGGTGAGTATGAATTTGAATTCAAGAACACGGGCAAAGAACCCCTGACAATTGAAACAGTTCAGGCTTCATGTGGTTGCACTACACCTTCTTACTCTAAAGAGCCTATCGCTCCCGGTAAGACTGGTAAGATCAAGGCTTCTTACAACACTGTGGGTCGTCCCGGTGCTTTCACCAAATCGATCACTGTTACTTCTAATGCAGGTGTAAAGGTGCTGACCATTAAGGGTACTGTTGAAAAAGCTCCTACGAGCTCTGTGCCTGAGAATAACTCAATGATCAAGACCAACTAATATTGGCGCAGGAACGATAGACTAAATTAATAGACGATGAAGAAGATATTGGTTGCATTAGCCCTGCTTACTTTTTCGGTAACAGGTGCAGTACAGGTCCAGGCTCAGCAAAAGGCCGCCACTCCGGGTGCCCAGTTCAAATTCAAGGGTGGCGATACCCACGATTTCGGCGAGATCACTGAAAGGGATGAGCCATATGAGCACAA
>CAMPKR010000149.1 GCA_946887345.1 uncultured Bacteroidota bacterium
CAGTTCGCTGAGCAACCAATATGCTGATGCTACGAATGCAGAAGACGGTTTACAAAGTGGGGTGAACGGACTGATACCTGCCTACCAACTTATGGACCTTTCTATGAGCTACAACTACAAGTGGCTGATCGTAGAGGGAACTATTAATAACCTTGCGAATGTATCCTACTTTACGCGCCGTGCCACAGGCTATCCGGGCCCCGGTATCATACCTGGTGATGGAAGGGCATTCTATCTTACTGCTGGCGTCAAGCTTTAGTTCTACTCGTAATTGCCTTTTGCCCATTTAATGGCCGGTCCTAACCAGAGCGGGGAGGCTTTGTAGAGAAAGCCGTGCTTCTTACCTGTATTCAGCTCTATCTCTTTATAATGGTTAATCTCCCCCGTTGAGCTATTCTTTACTGCGAGACAGCTTTGCCCGATAACGTCGGTCTTCTCATAAATAGAAAGTATGTTCCCGCTTGGTTGTACATTCTTATTATCAGCTATGGTGCTCTCATTGCAGATACCGATCAGCACAAAATTCATGTTCTTCTTCCCCATCATTCCGGCCACATGCCAGGCAATAAAAGCCCCTTTGGAAGTACCTACTACTGTGATGTAGGAAGCCCTCACCCCTGTAGCTATCAGGCTATCGGCCTGGCGTTTTACTTTCTTAGCATATTCAACTGCATCTGTGCCATTTTTCCTGACCTCGCTTATGACGGTAAAACCCTCTTTTTCGAAAGCGGAAATGACCTCTTTATACTCTACCCTGCCGTATTCGGGATGTTCGCCGTTAAGCCCTGCCTGTTCGAGATACATGTTGTGCAGGAAGAAAACATAGCGCTTGTTCTGCGCAGAAGCAATTGATATCGAGCTACATAAAAGCAGAAAAGAAAGAAGTACCTGTTTCATTGTTGTTTAGTTGCAACACTAAAGTTAGACCTGTTTGCAGAATATCCATTAAAAATTATCTATTTTGTATAGACGATGTTACCGGTCCTTTTCAGAAAATATGCATTCGTATCGCTGGCTGTCCTGGTAGCCGGACCAATGATCACTTTAGCCCAGACCAGGCGAATAGATAGTCTTAAAAGACTGGTAGAAAAAACGGATAGCGAGGTAAAACGCTCAGAAATGCTGATAATACTCTGCGAGGAGTTCGGCTCAATGAATGCTGATTCGCTTTATACCTATGCTTCCGCCGCAAAGCGATTAAACACCAGGCCGCAACAAAAAGACCTTTATAAAGCGGACTATTATATTACCCGTTCGCTGCTAAAAAAGGGAGCCATAGACAGTGCCTATTCACACACTGTGAGTTTCCTGAACAAAATGGAAGAGAGTAACCTACAGAACATACAAGCTTACAGGATGTTCCTGGGCACAAGAGCCAACCTGCTGATAAGGAAGGGAGAATTCAAAGATGCGATAGAACAATATTATCGTCTACGGCATACATCCGAAAAGAACAATGACCCGGGTTTTGAGATACTGGCGACCAATGGGATAGGCTGGGCCTACATGGAGATGGGGCGCAATACCGAAGCACTTCGTTTTTTCCATGAGGCGCTGGCAAAGGACACCCGGAACGAACATGAGCGTTACCTGATTAACACCCTGTCGAATATTGCGGCGGTGCAGAACTCGATCGGCCGAAATGATTCAGCAAACTTATATATACAGCGTTCTATAGCTACCGCAGAGCGATACCAGGACCTGAGTACGATTGCTAATGCACTAAACATTGAGGCTAGTATATACATAGATGCAAACCGGCCGCAAAAAGCAGAAGGGCCTCTTAACAGGGCTCTTGAATTCCGCAAGCAGGTAGGTGATCCATTCTATATTGTTTCAGACATTTCACAATTAGCATCGTACTATGCCCATAATGGCAATCCTCAGAAAGGCATCGTGCTGTGCCTGCAGGGCATAGAGATGGCCCGTTATTACCGCCTTAATAGTAAACTCCGGCTCCTATACAGTGCATTATCTGAAAATTACAAAGCGAAGGGAGACATGAAGGCGTATAGCGAGACACTCGAAACCTTATTAAGCCTGAATGACTCGCTATATAGCCAGAACGCAGCGGCAGACCTGGCATCAATAACAGCCAGCTATGAGCTTCAAAAGAAGGAGAACATCATTATCAGGCAGAAACTGTCCCTCATACAAAAGAACTATCTCTTCTACAGTGCGCTGGGATTGCTACTGATAACAGGCATATTCTCGATAATAACATTCAGAAACTACAGAAAAAAGCAGAAACTAAGGATAGAACTGCTGATGCAGGATGAGAGACAACGCGCAGGTAATGCAGTAAAAGAAGCCGAAGAAAATGAAAGAAAAAGAATAGCTGCTGACCTGCACGACAACCTGGGTGTCTATGCTGCGGCCATAGCCTCAAATATAGACCATGCACTACGCAAGGACGGGGAAGAGGAAAAAGCGATGACGGAATTGAAAGCCAACTCGCAGACGTTGGTGGCTCAGCTAAGCGATACTATCTGGGCGTTGAAGAAGGATACATTATCATTAACAGCGATCAGCGACCGAATAAAGATATTCCTGCAACGTATACAGCCAAGTTACCCTAACATAAGTATGGAAGTAAGCGAACACATTGATAACGACCTGTTATTGTCTCCGTCGCAGGCCTACCACCTGTTTTGTATTGTGCAGGAGGGTGTAACGAATGCAGTGAAACATAGTAATGGCGATGAAGTAAGCGTATGTATAAGTAGCAACGGCAGTTGGAAAATAAGTATTAGTGATAACGGAAAAGGCATGCAGCGAGCGAAGGAGATACAGGGGAGCGACGGACTGCATAATATGCAAACACGGGCAAAAGGCAATAAATGGCAACTATCGTGGACGGACAATGACGGCAAAGGAACTATTGTGAACATTCATCCAGAATAATATGAGTGAACAAATAAACATAGCACTTACTGAAGATAACGCGGTGAACCGAAATAGCTTCACGCAGAAGATAAAAATGCTAGCTGGCGTCAACCTTGTCTTTATGGCCAAGAACGGGGAGGAATGCCTGGCACAACTAAAGGGCTTGCCAGTAGACAAAATGCCCGCAGTTGTATTTATGGACATAGAGATGCCGATAATGAACGGTATAGAGAGTATAGCAAGGGCGCACAGCCTCTATCCATCGGTCCACTTCCTGGTGCTAACTGTTTTTGATGATGAGGATAAAATATTTGAAGCAATAAAAGCAGGAGCTTCCGGCTACCTGCTGAAGCATGAGCCTGCATCTGTAATAAAAGAAGCAATAGTAAATGTGCTAGAACATGGGGGTGCGCCAATGAGTCCGGCCATAGCGCGTAAAGCGCTTAGCCTGCTCGGAAAAGCTACACAGGCATCTGAGAGCCCAAAAGAGTCCACAGTGCCTATAAATATTACAGAAAGAGAAAAAGAAATTCTGCAACACTTAGTGAGCGGAAGGGATGCAAAGCGAATTTCAGCAGAACTAGGGCTTAGCGTGTTAACTGTCAGGAAACATATAGCTAACATTTACGAAAAGCTACATATCCGTTCACGTGCAGAAGCTATTAATATGGCACACAAGGGTGGCTGGTTTAGCACCTAAAAAAAGCCGCATTGACATTACAATGCGGCTTAAAAAATAACTGATAATATTCTACAAATTTCCTCTCAATGAAATAACGAAATTGCGGCCGGGAGCACTGATGCCCGAAGCAAAACAACGGTAACTCTGATCGAGCATGTTTTCAACAGCTACCTGAACGCCAAGATGCTTGCCGATCTTGTATCCTGCCCTGATATTAAGTGTATACCATGAGGGCATTCCGTCCACAGTAGCGTACTGCTGGTTGTCTTCGCCGAATGGATTATACTCGGCTATGCGTTTCCAACCATTGTACATCGCGAAGAACTCACCTGTGAAGTTACCACCAGTGTACATAATGCTGGTTTTGCCAAAAACAGGAGGTATGTGATCCAGAGGTACTTCTTTGCTAGTAGCCGGATCAAAGAATCTGCCGTAAGTATAGTTGATAGTGCTATACAGGTTCAGTCCTTTAACTATGTAGACAGTGACGGCGGCATTCACACCATAAACGTAAGCCTCAGCTTTGTTTTGATATGCCACAATTGCTGTAGTGTCACCATCATAAATCACAGTTTCCTCTCCGTTCAGGGTGAATTTATCTAGCACCATAGCATTTCTAAACCAGGTATAGAATCCGTTAACCTCAATCTTTATCCTGTTGTTAGCAAAAAATGCCAGTCCCAGATCAGCTGTGTAAGTATATTCAGGTTTCAGGCCAGGATTGGGAACAACGAGTTGTTCTCCGCCTGCTGACTCAAACACCTTACCCATATCATCTACGTTTGGCGCACGAAAACCAGTAGAACCGCCAAGTGTAAACCTCCAGTTTTTACCGGGCGTAAAGGCCAAACCTAAGTTACCACTGAGCGCTGTATTTTGCTGAGCAGCCTCACTATAGGGGAAGGGAAAGAACGTCTTATTTACAAATTTTGAGTTAAGGCTCACGTAGTTTACGCGAATACCTTCGTTCAGCACCAATTTATCCGGAATGATCTTAAAAATGTGCTGTGCATATACGGCTGCGAGGAACATGGTGCTTCCACCATCGGGATAACGAGTATCTATTGGCTTTACGTCACCGGTAACAATATTGGTTTCTGTTGCAGTTGACTGAACGGTGTTATGCTGGCCATCGGTCCCTATAGTCAATTCATGGTTGCCCATAAACTTCCGGAGATCAACGTTATAGCCCAGTACACCAATATTTTCTACCCTGCTCTGCAATCCATTCTTTCCTCTTTCGCGTTGCTGACGGCTTTCTTCTATCAGTTGATAGTTTACACCCGCTTTAATTTCGTCAACAATCCCGTTAAGGTTTTTAGCGTTGAATTGATACGATGCCATCATACGCTGCTGTGGACCGTAATACCATTCGGCCCAACGCAATTTTCCTGACCTGCGGTCTGTCAAACGGTCGTATCTTGGTACATCTGAGCTGTTAGAATATTGCAGATTCAACTGGTGGTTGACCTTATCACTTTGCTGATATAGCAGTTTCTCCAGTATGTCCACCTGATTGTAACCGCTTTGCCGTTGCAGATTAGTGTTGTCATTGACCATAATACTGTCAACGTCACCAACTCTTTTAACATATTCATACCTTCTACCGAGGCTGTCGTACCCGGCCATAGCATTGTCGCCTTTTTTCAGGTCGCCAAATTTGCTGTAGGTAACCGATGTGAGTGAAGCAAATTTTTTGCCGCCGATGTTAAAGTTGACGTGCCCGGTCATTTCGTTATTGGCAGAGCTGTAGCGGACCATAGCATTACCTAGAGTGTTCATTTTTTTATCCCCGGCTAGTTTTGGTTTCAGGCTATTGAAAACCACAACCCCACCAAGAGCATCACTACCGTAGAGAGTAGATGCTGGGCCATAAAGTATCTCCACGCTCTCTATCATATTGTTGTCAACCGTTATTACATTTTGGAGGTGGCCAGCGCGATAAACCGCGTTATTCATGCGTACACCGTCTATCACCAGCTGTATCCTGTTGGCCTCAAAACCGCGGATAACTGGGCTGCTACCGCCCATCTGGCTTTTCTGAACAAATACGTTGCCCGTTTGCTCCAACAGTAAGCCAGAGTTTTGTGGCATGATCCATTCTATGTCTTTTTTCTTGATCAGTTGTATCTTCTGTACCACGTTCTTCTTATTCTCTTCAAACTTATTAGCGCCGATAACTGTTTCATCGAGTAAAATCGATGTTGTGTCCGATTGTGCCGGTGCCAGCATAGGCGACATGACACAGAGGGACAATAGAGTTGCTCTCAATTGCATATCATTGACTTTTTAAAATAGTAAAAAAGACCACTCACGAAGTGGGATGACCAATCATATATAATTTAAGATCGTTCCGGAGGCTGAAAGGTCTTTTCGTTAGAATCGAAGTCGTAGAACCAAGAATAGAATCCGAACGGTGGAATTTGGTCATCATCGAACACAACGTTTATCTTTTCATAGCAGGCGGGTATCACAGCCTCTAACATGAAGAAGACAAAGTTGACGTGATGGGATTTCTGACTGTGCCGGGTGGGATCAAAGAATGAGGTGAGAGCCGATATCAGGTTGTCATCTTTTTTATCGTAATGGCCAACAAATAAAATGTTCCCGTCCTGCGCGATCACCCTCTTTACATCGAACATCCGACCATTATATACTATTTCGTCTTTTTTCACCCAGCATATCTGCTTTGCAGAATGTGAAGATATATGAAT
>CAMPKR010000150.1 GCA_946887345.1 uncultured Bacteroidota bacterium
ATTGTGTTTCGTGTGTGGAACCCAGTTGCAGCTTCGTACCTGCCCCACCCTGGGCTATCACCCTTCCGTCATCGGGGGCATAGCGGGTATGGATCAATGGGAATCCTTCCGCATCAGGGAGATACTTCAGATGCTTCCAGTTATTGGTATTGCTGGCATATATAGAATTAGCCGGCGAAAAATAGTTATTAGCCGGGCTCGTGGTAGCCAGTCCGGATAGAATAGCAGGCACTTTATTGTCTATATCGGAAGCCTTATAAGGCTGTGATGTAGAAGATGATGTAGCAAAGTTTGAAACATACGTCAACTGATTCTGTAGTATCGGTATAGGCAAGGTTTGCAAGGCCGGCTTACCTTCATAGTTGTAGAACTGCTCGGTAACTATCTGCTGCGTGGACAGTGTGCTGAACTTGGTAATAGTCTGCCTACTTTTCAGAAGACCATCAAAATAACTCACTACATTTTTGCTCTTACCTTCTTCAGCATAAGAGACCTGGTAGTTCCAGTTATAAGCGTCGTTAAGATGTTTATTTGAATTTATGTGGTAGTAATTCTGAGTGCCAATAGAACCCAGATCACCGGAATTTGCCTGTACAGTCCAGTTACTGAATACTGTATTCTTAAATGTCGTCAGATCTGGTCGCAATAGTCTTACTCGATAGGCGATATAACCGTCCTGGTAAATAAGCGGGATCTCATAGTCCTGCTTATCAGTTATTATCCGGGTTGCGTTCTCGTTAAAATCAAAAGGAATTTGTGAAGGCGTAGTAAGACCTACCACGGAAGCTACATTCTCTTGTGTGCCCGAATTTGAAAATGTTACCCGATAGTTGTCTGAATATACCCATTCTAGCTCATAGAGGCAGGGTTTGGGCAAAACATTCGGCACGACATTCCAACTCACTTTCAGGTTGTTGGAATTGGTGGGCACAGCACTGCTGATAGCAATAGCAGTATTTGTTCCATGCGCATCCTCCCAACTGCTTCCATCCAACAGCTTCAGGTCTATCTGCTGAGCCTCGATGGAAAGGTCTATTTTCCAGTTCTCCTTCATCGCCGAGGTATTACAAGGATCCAGGAAGCCGATCGTGGGCGGAACAGTACATCCACCATTATACAGGCAGGTATATTCTATAACATCCAGTATAGTAACCTCCATTTTGTAACACCCGTAAAATGTCTTCATGTTCACGTCTTGGTAAGCATAGATGGAGTCCGGGTCATAGCTGATAGTCAAAGAATCCTCCGCTTCGACATACTCATTAGGGTCCGTAGGGTCTGTATAACCTTTCACCTTGATACGTATCCTGTATGTATAGTCGGCAAGTATATTAGCGTAATCGTGATCGATGTATGCTTTCACACTCGCTTTCATTTGTTTGACCTTTACATTACTGGCATTATTGGTGTTACCCAGAAAACTCCATAGATCATGTGTCACAGTATAGACATTACCTTGCGTTGTACCGCAATTCGTAGCAATGTTAGCTGCAGTGATTGTGGCCGGCCCGTAATAGTCCCTGTATTCGTGAAAAAAAGACTGGGCATACCCCATACTGCTTTGCAAAGTGAGTAGTAAAGCAATAATTACGCTAAGACGAAACAATAAAGTCCTTCTAGTTCTCATTGTCTATCATTATTTAGAGTTAGGTAATAGTGAATGATATTCTCTGTATCTTTTAAGCGTTGCTTTCTTACCTCCCGATGATATGATACGGTTGTCATCAAACAGTGCACGCGGCGCAGGGTATATGATACTGGTTGCCTCCATCTCAATTCTTATCGGCATGTCCGCTTCATCGTCGCCAACTTCTTCATCGAGAAAACGGCTCAGCGGATAGTTAAACACTGCTGAATAGCTTAGCAGAGCTTGTCTTGATTTCAGGAAAGTAACATGAAGTTTTTCTATAGCATTATTTCCCGGTATTGAAATATCCAATACGATAGTATCCCGGCTGTCCTTTTCCACTTTGACATTTAGTCTTGATTCAAACAGAACGTCATTAACCAGATAGCTGGAAATGTCGGGTTTGGCATTCTTGCCGATCTCTTTTCGGATGTTGGCCATTGAGGAAATACTGATAAATTTGTTGACATGGTCAGCTACCAGTAGCCATTTGTCATTCAGCAGAGCAAACCTGACATTACTGGAGTCATAGTAATAGTCTTTGCTTACCGCTAACTGCCCGCGCACTTTGGACCCGTTTCCATCCGGCAGCTTATAAGTCATGCCGTATTTCATGGAACAATCAGCCATTGCTCTTTTAAAGGCCTGTATGTATGCGTCATAAGAACCAGCGATGGCTGTCCCTGTAAAAGCAACGACGAAAACCGTGACACCAATTAATTTCTTTATCATAAAACAGACTTTAATTTTCACCTGAACCTGTATATAGATCGCTATGAGAAATGGTACCGCCTACCTGCGCATTCGATATCGTACTCCGGACTGCCTGGCGGGACTCTTTCAGTGTAAGAATGCCTTTCTCTGTTTCCTTCTTTACCCGGGCGAGTTTTCCTTCATTATTATACTCATACATAGTAGCGAAGTGGTTCTCATCCAGTATAGCAACCAGTCTCTTATTGAAAGGATGATATACATAAGCTTTCATATTAGCGTGCGCAGGTATTATCCGGATGTCGTCTATAATGCACGGATCTGTAAACCCTATCAAAACGTCATGGTTGATCCCAAGCTGAGCGGGAACATGCATATTTCCTTCATACAGTACCCAGCCATCAATCACAGGTGTTTTAGCCTTCAGACTGCAGACAATGGGCTGAGTCGTATTGAGCGTGAAATTGACTGCAGAGTGATCCGGCATCGGTTGATTAGGATTAACTTTCTGCCAAACGCTGAATATGTACTTTGTACCCGACCTGAAATGGAATGGAATGATCTTACCGAGGGCATTATAGTTGCCATAGTCCCACCAGGCCTGTATCGGGATCCCCGTCGTTGGTGGCGTATGAACATCTAAAGCATAAATACCCGTATGGGCTTTGCCTGTTGAACTATTTAACTTAACCAGACTCATGTTCGCACCAACCAGAGTCGTTGAAGAGACATGGTTCCTAATGTATTTGCGCAAAGTATTCGGGAAGAAGATAAACCTGTTTGCCTGTACCCGGAATAGGTCGAGGAAATTCTCAAAGTTCTCATACATGGTCCAGTTCTCGCCTGCGCCATACACATCAGCAATCACGGTTCTGTTATCGCAATCCGTCATCCAGCCATGTATCAGCTTGTTCTGTGTAGCGTCTTTGGCTACACCCATTCTTCCGAATATGGTATAGGCCCCTACTTTAAATTTATCTATCCAGGTACTGTTGCTAAAATTCTGAACCATACTATTGTAGTATTCCCTGGAACTCTCCCAATGATCCGGGTTATACGCCGGAACGATACCAAAAGCCCATCCCATCTGCCCGTTAGGAATTTCGTATGTTCCCCGCTGCCTGTCTGCCACATAGTTGTTGTATGACCGGTCTTTATGGTAAGTATATTCATCTTCAAGCCTGTAAATACCCAGCCTTCCGCTCGCATACTTACTGCCAGGTAATGAATCGTAGGTATGACCGTTGGTGGTAACGATAAGTGGAGGGAAAAAGCCGGCTGAGTATGCCTGCTGCGTAAACAAGGTATCGGGGAGCTGTGCGTAATAACGGAAAGTACGGGCAGCGGAATTTATAACACGTGGATAACCCGACCTCAATTCCCCGTTTAATATTGGATTATCGAGTGTAGTCACTTCCTGTATCTGCTCCGTAAGCGCATTGCGCTTGGCAGAGCGGATGATCTTTATTTTGGGGTTGCGGCAATAAACATCGGTCATCCAGTTTCCTCCACCCACAGATGCCGCAGAAGTTGTAAGCCTTGGCGCAATCATCAGGCATTTTTTCTTTGGGAAATTGACGTCCGCATTCCTTGGGCCACCTGTGCAGCTTCCGCTTACTACTGTTCTGGGTTTATATTCTACCGACCTATGACACAATTGACCTTCATCTTTCTCTCTATAGAAGGCACCGGGGTCATATGTTGTCTGCGTGAAAGGAGTAGGCATAAAGCTACAGGCCGGGTTTGCCTGACTTAAGCTCGGGTCGGTTGCCGGCAATACCATAGTGATCTTGAACTTGGTAGCTTTGATCTTTTGGCCGAACCAGAGAAAGGTGTTATTGGTCTGGAACCCATCCAGCCACCAATCTCCAAAAAACTCAGATTTATACTTTACCGTTGTGATCCAATCCGATTCATATGGAAGTGTGCCGGGGGGGCCGGTAAACCCAGCGGGTACGTTACATGAGAAGCTGGTAATAGGTACCGGCGGATAGAAGAAGAAAATAGTTCCTTTTAAACGGCAGGGCCAGCCCTGATGATCATATTCACTGACCTGCATCATTTCTTTAAACGTTATAGGAGTTATATTAATCGTCTCAAATGGATACTGATAGGTTAAGAAGGCATTGTCTCCGGTAAGGTCATGCAGATAATTACGAACCTGCTGCTGGGTGTAACACTGGCCATCGGAACCTGTATAGGTAATAGCGGTAGTGGCGGGACATTGACTGGCGGAACAGAAAGTACCTGTCGCAGGCAGATTGCCTTTGTTTACTACCCAGGCTTTGAACGTACGTTCATTAATATTGGTTCCACAACCAAATTTACCGGTGAGTTCAATTTCATCTCCAAGATTATATCTGTCTAGGTTCGGCGTTTCTACATAGAGGTAATTATTGATTACCTTGAATTCACCGTCGAGTTGTTCTTCGTATAGAATATTCTCATAGGCAGAGCCCATGCACCTGTAAGCCCAGTATGCAGGATATTTTACGCTGTATTCATCATCATGGTGTTCGGTATTTGTTTTGGTGATCAATACTTGACCGGTATTGGGATCAAAGGCCTCATTTCTGACAGTCACCATGGCACCTCTATCATAAGTTTTGACAGATTTGAGTATACCATAGCGCTGAATAACCTTAGTATTTACCAGGGTACTGAACTCTGTGGATTCCTTTTTGAAAGAAGGAAATGCTATCGGAAGCGGTATAGGAACCGGTGGTGCCAGGAAGGTATTCAGGCTGAATGAAAGATTGATAAAATTGGTCCGCTGTGATTTCTCTCTGGTGTCCGTGGTAAAATCAACCTCCTCACCAAGCGTCTTAGTAACCATTTTAGGCGCTTCGCCCTGGTTGGCAAATTCAAGACATGGGACATTATTCTCCAGCTGGTTCTTACTGTTCGTAAAGTACTCATACTCAGTAAAAGAAACAGTCTCCAGAGCGTCGGTTGCAACATTCGGATTAGCAGGGTCATATTTAGCAACAGAAGTTTTAACCATCTTGGGCTTTCCATGCATGTCATTCAGTTCGAGCGTATAGCCCTGGGCCACTCTGAAAATATCCTTCCGGTTGAATAAATCAAGTAATTTAGGCTTTCGCGACTCAACCACATCCATAACTGTAGGCGTGGCAACGATCGGAAAGTCCTTGGCAGTGTAGAACTGGTGTTCCTGAATTGTCTGCGATGATTCACCGTCGTTTTTATGAATGCTGGTGACGACAACCTTACTATACCCGACGACAGGAGATGGATACAAGCTTTCCCCCAGAGGGCCTTCATGCATCAGTTCTATTGGGTCAACAGGGGGAAAACGGGTATTGTTTCCGGTCTCAGTAGTATTCAGCAGCGTTCTGCAAGGATTTTCTCCTCCACCGAACATAGGCTCATAGGATGCTACGCCGCTACTGATAGTATGACCTGTCACATCATCATTCATAGTGTAATTGTAGGCAGAACCATAACTTGCATTCGATGAGCTACTGCTGGTTGCTTCCCAGTTATCAAAGAACTGAAGCTTTTTTACACGATGTCCTCCCCCTTTCTTCTTTAAACCCTGAGAATAAAGTCTGACGTACGACTTGCCAATCACAAACTTTTTCGCTTTTCCTTTCTGCAGATAGCTTTTTAAAGGATTCTTGAAGAAATTAATAAATGACCCCAGAGAAGCTATCAACTCATTAATGATGTCGTTTGCGTTCACAGATGTGATCTCGCTTTCCGACTTCAATGCACGATTATTGTAGTAGCGTGCGTAATTGATGGCAGCTAGACTAATCGGATTGATCTTAGCCTGGGGCTCACCGAGGTCCTTCAACTGGGGCATAATATTCGGCGTCTTAGGCTCCAGTTTTATATACCCTACATTCGTTGTGCTTGTTGTCC
>CAMPKR010000151.1 GCA_946887345.1 uncultured Bacteroidota bacterium
TTCTTCTTCTTTATGTTTTTTACCGGCAGATAATACCACTTGCCTTTTATCATAAAGAATAAAGCGGGGATTTTAATATTCTCTATTTCCTTTGGTATGGCAAATCGGCCACCTGGAATAGGTTTAAATTCCAGCTTGTTTCCTTTCCTGATGTGCTCCGGGCTAATTTCTTTTCCACTTCTTTTCACTATGCAGTTGGCCCACATATCATCGGCCCTGAAGAATATGCTTTCAGGCCTGCTGTTTCCCTTCCAGGTAGCTTTTATGGAATAATGCACTTGTTCGTCATCGTCGGGAAATGTTGCGATAGCAGTGCGGTTTGCCTCCGTTACCCGGGCATATACTGTACCCAATTTCGCCAGTTGTGCCTGGGCGCAAACGCTAAAGAGTAAAGCCAGTATTAAAAGGAAACGAAGTTTCATATCCCTGTATATTGCAAAGGCCATGCCAATAGCCGGTTTAAGGGCTTTTCTTGCTGATGCGCTCGCTGGCATCAAGATACATCGGTAATGCAGCCGATCCATACCACGGATAAAGTTCCACGTCAAATAGCTTCGCTTTTATAGCGGGATCAGTTTCCACAAGCGCTCTTGCTTCGTCCACAGTCGGCACACTAAGGATGAAAATGCCGCGATATGATTTTTCATTTTTGCCGAGAGGACCTGCTACCACCAGTTTATGCTCTTTTACCAGTCGTTCTATATTGTTCATATGTCCCCTGAAAAGACTGTCCGTCATTTTCCTGTCTTCAGTTTTAAAGGTTCCCGTTTTTAAAATAGCAAGCACATACTTCTTCATGCCATATTCATCGGCACCCAGGGAGTCGGCAAGCTTTTTGTCATAGCCACCTTGTGCTTTTATGGAAAAAGGTAGTGCGAGTAGTGCTGCTATAAATAGATGTTTCATGTGTTATAAATATTAGTAAAGATAGAAGGACGATTTTAAACCAAAATAAAAAACCTTGCTGCCAAAGCAACAAGGTTCAATGCCTTTTAATTATTTTTTAGTTTTTTACTATTCTCATTTCATTCAGCAACCATTTGGCGTTGCCGAATTTTTCCACCACAAACAACGTATAGCGTATATCGAGTGAGATGTTACGGCACACTTTCGAATTGAAGTCGATATCGCTCATCGTTCCTTCCCATACCCTGTCAAAATTGGTGCCTATCAGTTCTCCTTTTGCATTCAGCACAGGGCTGCCGGAATTGCCTCCCGAGGTATGATTGTCGGCAATAAATGCAACCGGCATTACTCCTTTTGCTGCCCAGCGGCCATAGTCTTTTTTGCTGTGTAGTGTCTTAAGATACGCGGGCACCGCAAACTCAGCTACATTGGGCTTGTCCTTTGCTATTACTTCGTCCAAATTTGTCTGGTACGAATATCCTGCAGGTCCATCGGGATCGAGCCCGTGCACCTTTCCATAAGTTACGCGCAGTGTCAGGTTAGCATCAGGGTAGAAAGAGCTTTCACCTTCTTTCAGCATCATATTCTTAAGATACAGGCGGTTCATCCTTTTTACGTTGTCAGAATATTTCACTAAGCTCGGACTTATTTCTGTAGCCCTGTATTGTACCATATAGCTGTACAACTGGTATGCAGGGTCAGACAGTATGCGACCTATATCTTTCAGCTCGGCTCTTGTTGCAAACGTCCCCAGTTTTTCCTGGTCGGCTAGCAGCGATTGGCTATAAGTGCTTTCAGCCCATTGGGCATAGTTTCCATGTTGCCTTTTCATATCGCGGTAGTAAGACGGTATGTACACTGACACATTGTTGAAGTAAAGGGGCATTAGCGCCGTAAACAGTTCTTTGTCGGTGTGCACATCGTAATTCTTGTAAAAACCATTCATTTGGTTGACGATCTTAGTCAGCGAGTCTCTGAGCTGCTGATTGCTTTTAGCTACTTTAAAGACCTTGAGCATTTTATCCAGTGCGGCGCCTTGTTGTACCAGTTCTATACCGAAAACAGCTTCTTTTATGTACTCATCTGCTTTGGCCAGCTCATTAGCACTATTTACAGCTATCTGGAGTTCAGTAAGCAGATCGCTGCCACCTGCCATGCCCGGATTTTTTGCGGCCCAGCGCTGGAATTCAGACTCATAGTTTCTTTTTATGCCCAGTACATTGTTGTCCTTTACACCCTTTATTTCACCCTGCCATTTCTTCCATCCGTTAGCTATACCTGCACGTTTTGAGGTATACTTCAGGAATACATCTCTCGATTGGTTCATGTTCCGGTCCAGCACTTCAAGTTTCTTCGTGCGCACGGCTATTCTCACAGGGTGAAGTACATTTTCTATCTGGTTCACCTGGGCACCGCTTATATATTGCTGTGTATAGCCCGGGAAGCCATAGACCATAGTAAAGTCGCCCTCTTTATATCCACCTGCATTGATCGTAAAGAACTGTTTGGCCTGGTAAGGCTTGTTTCTTTTAGAGTATTCAGCGGGTTTGTTTCCCGCCCCCGCATATATACGGAACATTGAGAAGTCGCCGGTATGCCTTGGCCACATCCAGTTGTCCGTATCACCGCCAAACTGGCCAATACCATTAGGTGGAAAGCCCACCAGGCGAACATCGCGGAAGGTTTCCATCAGCGAAACCCAGTACTGGTTACCGCTATAAAACGGTTGTATGCTGGCATCAAGGCCTGTGCTATGTTTGTAAGCCTTTTCAAGGTTTTTTACGCGCACGCTAATAATACTATCCCTCTTGCCTTCGGTGATGTCGTTTGTTATGCCGGATAATATTTTGTCACTTACATTCTCCATCCTGCGGATAAAGGTCACAGTCAGTCCCGGGCAAGGTATTTCCTCACTCATACTTTTGGCAAAGAAGCCGTTAGCAAAATAATCGCTTTGCGAACTGCTAAGTCCCTGCACCGTGCCGTAGCCGCAGTGGTGATTTGTCAAGAGGAGGCCCTTGCCTGATATTATTTCGCCCGTACATCCCTTTCCAAACAGCACAACTGCGTTATTCAGTCCGGTACCATCTGAGTTATAAATCTTCTCTACCGGAATCCTCAGCCCGGCAGCTTTCATGTCTTCAGCCTTATTCTTAATTGTGGGTGGAAGCCACATGCCTTCCTTGGCTGTGGCACTACATATTACACCAACAGTTAATAAAGTAAGGGCGGCCTTTAATACCGAATATCTGGCCCGATGATTGTGGTACATCATGTATATTGTTTGGAAATAAAATTACTGTTTTACTAGAAAATTTTTAGCCAAATAGTTATATTTAGCCCAAATAAAGTGAAACTGCCTTTCCGAATTATGAGAAAATGCCTACTTTTTGTAGCACTTTTAGTGTTTCAATTTGCCAATGTAAAAGCTCAGCAGGACCTTTTTGACGCTCCTGATACTGTTTGTATCAAGCAACCTATCCAGCTGGTCAGCAACGCTTTCGCTCCCCAAACCAACTATTGGGGCTTTTGTTCAGGCTTCCTTTTGAACAATCCGGTGGCAGATTTTCCCGGATTTGGCTTCGGTTTTCAGGGGCCTTCTGATATCAATATTGAAAGGGATGGTGGCAATTATTTCGGCTTTGTAACAAACGCGGCAACTTCTGAACTTATAAGGCTTAACTACGGCAATAGCCTTGAAAATACTCCTACCTTCACCAACCTCGGCAATATAGACAACAAAATGCCTGTATCGCCCAATGCCGTTTGGATTGTAAAAGATCCGGCTAATGGTAACTGGCACGTTTTCATTCTTGGAGGCACCGATGCTACTAACTCTTCTCTTACCCGCGTTGACTTTGCTAATAGCCTGGGTAACAATACCCCGAACATAGCCAATATGGGCAATGTACGTAATGTATTCAATGCTCCGACCGGCCTGTTCATTCAAAAGCAGAATGGCCTCTGGAGAGGATGGTGTGTAAACCAGGGTGATAATACCATTGTTTACATCGATTTCTCCGACAATATCTCATATACACCAATACCTCAGAACCTGGGTAACATCAACGGTGCCTTCACTCAACCAAGCGACCTTGCAGGTATTTTCGATAACGGCCAGTGGCATTTATTCGTAACTAATGAGTTCGATAATACATTGGCGCGTGTTGATCTTGGTGCGGGGCTCGATAACGTTACTCCTCTGGCTATCAATATCGGTAACCCTGACACTAAGCTGTTCGGGCCTACATCAATTTCAATGACCAGGGATTGTGATAACCTGATTGCATACATAACTAACGGTGCCACCAACGAACTAGTACGCGTTACGATGCCGGATGCCTTTGGTCCCTACGTAGGTTTCACATACGGCACCTCAATGGCGCCTGCGCAGCTGAGTAACCCTACCGGCTTGTCCCGCTTTATCAGGAACTTCGGCCAGGACGATATCTATGCTTATATCACCAATGCGAACCTTAGCCTCTCGAGGATAGAATTTCCTCAGTGTACCAACTCTTCTATCTCTCACTCATACAGCTACATACCACCGGTTTATTCTTATGATACTCCCGGCCTGTTTAATGTGTATTATGTGGTAGATGAAGGATTACCTACCATGCAGGTAGAGTGCAAGCAAATACGCGCCTTAAGGATTCCTGATATCGACCCGCTGAGCAATGATACAACAATATGCCAGGGCGATACAGTTACCCTTACTGCTTTTTCTGCCGCTGCAGATACTGTTCGATGGAGCCCTGCTCACAACATCAGCGACACTTGCTGTAACATTTTTAGTGTATCAGCAGCTCCAGACTATACTGTAGAGTATAACATTCACTATATCTACCCTAATGGTTGTGAGGTGGATACATCTATAACGGTTACAGTGGCGCGGGTGAATGCCGATGCCGGTCCGGACCGAATTCTGAAGGATGGTGCTACCACAGTACTTGGTGGTCCCGGCACGCCGATACAAGGCGGCAACTATACTTACAGGTGGTTCCCTTATCAGTACATCTCGGATACCGCCGCCGCTTACCCGATCGCTAATCCTCCGCACGATTTCACTGACTACCTGGAAGTAACAGAGCCTAACCCTGAATTAGGAGGCGACCTGACTTGTACAGCTATTGATACAGTGGTGGTAAGAGTCACTTGTGGCGAAATGAATTTACCCAATGCCTTTGCACCTTCAAGCGATAATCCGGAAAGCAACAAGTTCGGCCTGCTGAACACCCAGGTAAACAAGCTGATTTATTTCCGCGTTTACGACCGTTGGGGTAATCTTGTATTCTATACCACCGATCCTACCAAGAAATGGGATGGTACCGTGGATGGCAAACCTGCTCTGATGGGCGTTTACGTATGGGACATCGACGGGTTCTGCGTGGGAGGTAAACGTGTTAGGGCTCAGGGCAATGTTACCCTGATACGGTAAAGGATTTAACAGTATGACGCAGTACTTATTCGAAATAGAGCTACCGCCCTTTACTGAGGAGATGACAGAAACGATTCCTGCTCATCGCGAATACATCGACAAACTTCTGGCCGAAGGTGTAATGCTCTCTTATTCTGTATCTATACAGCGAAATATGATCTGGTGCGTAATAGCTGCTGATGAAGAAGCACAGGCTATGGAACTGGTTGCTGCGTTTCCTATGCATAGGTTCTTTTCTGATGTGTCATGTCATCCCTTATTATTACACAACAGTTCACCGGCTTCCTTACCAGATATATCACTCAATTAATTTCGAGCCTCGTTCAATACGGGGCTTTTTAATTTCAAAATTGAAAAGGCTTATTTTTTAATAGCTAAACACGATAAGCTTTTTGTGTATTCTCCCAACGTTTAAGTGTACTTTTGCGGCCGATAATTCAAGAACATGAGCAGTTTTATTACAGTGGGAAAGAAATTCCCGGAATTTAAGAAAAAGTCGGTTGTATCGTTAGAGAAAGGAAAGGAGTTTGCTGAAATAAGCAACGAAACTTTCAGAGGTCAGTGGGCAGTTATGTTTTGGTGGCCAAAGGATTTCACCTTTGTTTGCCCTACAGAGATAGCTGAGTTTAACAATAATTTTTCCAATTTCCGTGATCGTGATACGGTATTGCTGGGGGCATCAACTGACAATGAATATGTACACCATGCCTGGAGGGTAGCTCACAAAGACCTTACAAACCTGAAGTTTCCTATGGTCGCCGATACTTCCAAGTCTTTGGCAGAGGAGCTGGGCATTCTTACCGAGGGTGAAAAAGTGGCTTATCGCGCCACCTACATTATCGATCCGGACGGAATTGTGCGTTGGGTGTGTG
>CAMPKR010000152.1 GCA_946887345.1 uncultured Bacteroidota bacterium
AATCTAGCCACCAACCATTTTTCAGTACATTACCTACTTTAAGAAAGACAGAAAGGCGGAGAGGGAACTAAACACCTAATTTATTCACAGGGTTTCACAGCCAGTTTTCCACCGCCATCTGCCGGCATACCGCCAATTGCACGTCCTCTCAGCTCTGCGTTTGAGAAAACTATACGTGTGTTATCATCTGCATCTGCAGTTACAGGTTTCATTTTCCCGAAACCTACCATAATGAGTCTTTTGCAATCGATACCATTGTCAATCAACCAGTTCCCAACTGCTACCGCGCGTTTTTCACTCAGCTCCTGGTTGTTTGCCCCTTCATTAGCGCAATGGCCCTCAATTCTAAACAGGGTTATAAAGGCCTTACTTTCGAGATAGGTTTTTACCAGGTTCAATGCCTCGGAGCTCTCTGGTGTGAATTCGGTAGTGCCGGTTTTAAAAGATACTTTTTTATTGAAGATCACTTCATTGCCTTCGATAGTGAAGGATTGGGCGAAAGAGCTTAGAGAAATCAAAAAGGTTGCAGCAAGGCTGAGGATATATTTCATGTTGTCAATTTAATGGATGTTTCGTTCGTTGAGCGCTTGCTGGTAAGCACGGGCATTTTTCATGTGTTCCTCGTAGGTAACTGCAAAGAGGCTGGAACCGTCAAGTGCGGGAGCTGCACAGAAGTAAATGTAGTCTGTGGATGGCGCGTTAAGTACCGCATTGATCGTGGCTTGTGATGGTGTGCATATCGGACCCGGGGGCAGACCCTTGTAAATGTAAGTATTATAAGGTGAGTCCTTTACCAGGTGCACGCCGGTTACGCGCCGGAGGCTGAAATCGCCTACAGCGAATTTTACCGTTGGGTCGGCTTGTAGAGGCATACCTTTAGCAATACGATTGATGTAAACACTGGCGATAGGACCCTTATCAGCCGTTTTATTGGTTTCTTCTTCCACAATTGATGCCATGGTGATAACCTGGGCAGGAGAAAGATTCTTTGATGTAGCCAGCTTTTTTCGCTCATCGTTCCAAAAGCGCTTGTAGTTCTTTGCAATTTTCCGGAAGGCTTTTTCGGCACTAGTGTTCCAAAAAAACTCATAGGTATCGGGAATGATAGCGGCCATTGCGGTGTTGCTATCCAGTTCGTATTCTGCAAGGAGGGTGCTATCTTGCATGAGGCGCTTCATTTCCGTACTATCGGCTTCCAGTTGTGAGCTGATGAAGGTGATAAAGTCTTGTTTGGTGCGCAGTTTATTGATCACGAGCTTAACCGGTTCCTGGGTTCCATTGCGCAGCATACGGATGATGTTGTAGCTACTCATACCGGGCTTTATCCTGTACTTACCTGCCTTTACTTTATTAGGATAGTTGGCACGTTCAGCGAGCAATTTAAAACCGATCATTTCCCCGATGTAGTTGCCTTCTTCCAGCTGTTTTATCACAGTGCTGTAAGTAGAACCTGTGCGAATGTAGAGATATTCGCCTTTAGTTAATCTACCTGTGTTGGGGCCGAAGACTAGGAAGGCTCCCGCGGCTGCAATGATCAATAGCAGGATGATAAAGACCTTTAGTCTTGTGCGTTTCTTCTTCCGGGAGCCTGCCATTTCTTAGTTTGTCTTAAAAATAAAAATACCTGCTCAAAAAAAGCAGGTATCTATTATCTAAATATCTGAAATATTAGTTCTTAGGAGCAGCAGGAGCATTACCCACCGGGGCAGGGTTGCCGCCTTGCTTAGGTTGCTGTTGCTGTGCAGGTACATTACCGCCATCCCTGTCCGCTTTCGGAACAGCAGGGTAGAAGATGGTAAGGGCGATGCAAAGGATAGAAATGATACCGATAGTAGTCCAGGTACCTTTTTCCATTACGTCTGTTGATTGCTTCACACCCATAACCTGGCTGCTTAAGCTACCAAAAGCACCTGTAAGGCCACCGCCTTTAGGTGCTTGTATAAGCACAAAAAATCCCAGCACTACACAAGCCAGCAATATGATAACAGTAATTAATATGGTCATGGTTGTTTTTCTTTTAAAATCTCTTCAACTTTGCGGGCAAAATAAGCACTTTTCCGGGGATTACGCAAACTTAATTTTTTATACATGTCAATTGCTGCGTCATATTTTCCCTGTTTTTGATATATGTCGGCAAGCGACTCGCTTAAGAGACCATCTTCCTTGGTAATGGAGTTAACGGCCATCTCAAAAACATTCTCGGGGATCTCTTCATTTTCCTCTTCCAGTGCGGCTGCCAGCTTCTCTTTCTGCCACATGGTTTTGAGCGCTTTCTGGTCCTGTTCTTCTTCGCGGGCTTTTTCGCCGTGGGTCTTAAAGTGATTCAGCCAGTCGGCATAGCTCATCACTATCATGAGCGACTTGGGGTCTTCCGCAGCAGCTTCCATTTCCAGGTCGCCTGTTTGTTTGTCAACGGCCGGTATATTATTTGAGACCTGTATGCCCTGGTGCAGGAAGTAGTCCTCTGTATAAATCGGTAGAATCAGGGCTTCGTCGTTGTCTGCCCTGACAGGTATGTTTTCTTCTTCGGCTTCTGCGGCAATAGTGATCTCTTCCTCGTCTTCATCGGCAAAAGCTTCGTATTCTTCATCGTGAACGTCAAGCTCTTCTTCGTCAAGATAGTCTTCGTTGTATTCACCCGCGACTTCCTGCTCTTCCTCTGCCACTAATTCTTCCTCTTCTTCATCAGCTGCGATCAATATCTCATCCTGTTCATCAACAATTGCGTCTTCCTCTTCATCGTCTTGCGACCAAATACTTTCAGATACCTGTTGCCCGGCTATTTCTGCCTCGGCAACATCGTCCACATCTGCGGGGGCGGGTGTGGAGACAGGAGCAAATACATAATCTTTGCCAAGTGCAGTCTGCATGTATTCATGGAATACAATCCAGTTGCCCATATAAAGCTGCATGGTATTCATCATGTCGGCATCAAAGGGTTTGTGCTTGTGCAGACCCGCTGCCTCCATGTACCGGGCAGGCACAAAATAGGGGTAGGTCTCTGTAAGAGACACTATGCTGTCAACGTCCGCATCAGTGATAGCGTGCGGCTCATTGAGCATCTGCGAGATATATGGTATGGATGATGAAGTGATCATGCGCTGAAAACTATTACCAATTTACAAATGCTTTATTAAAAATATCATCAGCAAGCTGAGTTCCTATTTCGTCTATCAACCTGGTTTCCACACTTTGCAGCGACTGAGATGCATTGAAGTCGGCGAAGCGGGTAAAGGTTTGAGTGAAATCGGATTTTTCATTCAGTTTGCTTTTGAAGACAACCTGTATACTTATGTTCAGCCTGTTGAGTGCCGCCGTCTGCGTGTTTTGTACGCCTGAAACCGTTACTTCATATGCCGTTATCACACCCGAAAGGTCATAATCGGCATTATTGGTAGTGATAGGCGAAAGACCTGTCTGGGATAAGATACGACTGCGTATCTTATTGGTCAGGGCAGGACTCAGTGTTGGCACTACATTTCGTGCGCGGTTTTCCAGCGAACGTATATTAATGGTTTTTCCCTCTATACTTGCCCCGGAAAAGGAGTAGACCCCACATCCCGTAAGCGTCATCAGCAAAACAGGTACTAACAAAAACAGCCTGTGCATCATAACTATACTTGTAAAGTTACTCTTTGATGTCGTATTCTTTAATTTTTCTGTACAAAGTTCTTTCCGATATTCCCAGCTCTGCAGCAGCATCACGTCGGCGGCTTTTATGCTTCTTGAGTGCTTTTACGATCATCTCCTTTTCCTTGTCCGAAAGAAGAAGGGTTTCTTCAACTTCCTCGTGCGATTGCTCAGTATGTGGTATCAATATCGGTGTTGAAGAACTACCATATGTTGGTTGGCTTTGCACCTGCACGGGCATGGCCTCATTGCTGTAGTTGCCTATAAAATTCTCGTTCAGGCCGGGTGGGCTATAGCCCTGCTGGTGAGCCATATCCAGCATCATTTTCTTCATGTCGTTCATATCCTTTTTCAGGTCGAAGAACAACTTATACAATATGTCTCTTTCCGTAGGGGAGGTAAAGTCGCTACCGCTGGCAGAGGGCGCTGCGCTGGCAGTAGGTATAAGTGCCAGGCTGCGGGAAGTTTCTCTTTTCGGGAGAAACTGTTGCAAAACTTCTGCTGTAATCATCTTATCGGTAGATAGAACGGAGATCTGCTCTGCAATATTTTTCAACTCCCTGACATTTCCCGGCCAGGGGTAGTTCACTAATAATTGGAGTGCACCGTGATCGAGTTGAACAGAGGTTGTTTTATAGCGTTCTGAAAAGTCAGATGCAAATTTTCGGAACAGTAAGGGTATGTCCTCGCGGCGATCGCGGAGGGATGGGACGCGTATCGGTACAGTGCTGAGTCTGTAATATAGGTCTTCCCGAAACTTGCCGGCCTGCGTATGGTCGAGAAGGTCGCGGTTGGTAGCCGCTATAACGCGTACGTCAGTTTTCTGAACCTTAGATGAACCAACGCGTATGAACTCTCCTGTTTCCAGCACGCGTAGCAGGCGGGCCTGGGTGCCTAGCGGCATTTCGCCAATTTCATCGAGAAATATAGTACCGCCATTTACAGTTTCGAAATAGCCTTTACGACTGTCCACTGCGCCGGTGAACGAACCTTTTTCGTGACCGAATAACTCCGAATCAATAGTGCCTTCGGGTATGGCGCCGCAATTGACGGCAATGAATGAATTATGCTTCCTTGCCGACAGGGCATGGATGATATTGGAAAACGCTTCTTTACCTACACCGCTTTCACCTGCTATCAATACAGAAAGGTCTGTATTTGCTACCTGCGCAGCGGTATTGAGCGCATGGTTAAGCGCAGGCGAATTCCCTATAATGCCAAACCTGTTCTTTATACTCTGTATGTCCATTCTTAGTCGTAAGTCGTAAGTAATAAGTCGTAAGACTATCTTATACCATTTGCCCTATCAATGTTGCTGAAGTAGCGCTGTCTATCTTTACTGTAGCATAGTCGCCTTTCTTCAGGTCGCGTGTTCCTTTGGGGAACACAACCATTTTATTCTGGCTGTTGCGTCCGCACCAGTCGGCCGCACTACGTTTGCTATCGCCTTCTATCAGTACCTCAAAAGTTTTTCCTATATCGTTTGTATAGCTTTCGCGTGAATGACCGTTTTGTAACTTGATAATCGCCTCAAGACGGCGTTTTTTCACATCTTCCGGTACATCGTCGGTAAAACGGCGGGCCGCAAGGGTGCCGGGTCGTTCACTGTACGAAAACATGTAGGCCATATCGAAGCGGCATAATTCCATCAGGCTCAACGTATCAGCGTGCTCTTCTTCCGTTTCCGTACAGAAGCCAGAGATGACGTCGGTGCTAAGACCGCAATCAGGCATTATCTGGCGGATACGCTGCACCTTGCTGAGGTACCACTCACGCGTATAAGTGCGGTTCATGGCCTGTAGTACACGGGTGCTGCCACTTTGTACGGGCAAGTGTATGTACTTGCAAATATTGTTGTAGGCTGCCATAGTATGCAGCACATCATCAGTAATGTCTTTAGGATGCGATGTACTAAAGCGTACGCGGAGCAGGGGAGAAACCCGGGCCACCATCTTCAGTAGTTTTGCGAAGGTTACTGCTTCTTCCTCGGTCGTCGTTGCGCTTGGGCTATAATGATAGCTATCTACGTTCTGGCCTAAAAGAGTCACCTCGCGGAAACCTTGTTCAAAAAGATCGAGGCACTCGGCAACTATACTAGCAGCATCACGGCTGCGCTCACGGCCACGGGTAAAAGGCACCACGCAGAAAGAACACATATTGTTGCAGCCACGCATGATGCTTACAAAAGCCGTAACACCATTGCTGTCTAAGCGCACAGGGGCGATATCAGCATAAGTTTCTTCACGGCTAAGGAGAACATTCACTGTTTTTTGCCCGCCTTCCGCTTCGGTGATTAGACCGGGGAGGCTGCGGTAGGCATCGGGGCCTACAACTATGTCAACTAGTTTCTCCTCTTCCAGGAACTTTGCCTTCAGGCGTTCCGCCATACAGCCAAGCACACCTATCAGCATACCGGGCTTTTGCTCTTTTATCTTTTTAAAAGCCTGGAGGCGGTGGCGAACAGTTTGCTCAGCCTTTTCACGGATGGAGCAGGTATTGATCAATACGAGGCTGGCGTCTTCAGAGTTACGGGTGGCTCCTAAACCTTCTTCCT
>CAMPKR010000153.1 GCA_946887345.1 uncultured Bacteroidota bacterium
CCGGCGGTAAATTTCTGCGGAGAAACAGAAACTGTAAACCTGATAGCAGGACAGCATACACAGTCAGGCAATGTATTTGTAGGAAATGACGGTACTAACCTCTATGTGACTTATACAGGTACTGACGGCTGGAGAATTAAAGAGCTGCACCTGTATGCAGGACCTTGTGATGCCATCCCTGTAACAAAATCCGGTAATCCATCTCCCGGCCAATTCCCTAACAAAGTGACATTCAGCGGCACAGGTGTTACCAGTTATACATTCACCATTCCTCTTTCTAACTTCAGTGCATGTGCTCCAGACATCTGTGTAGCTGCACATGCCGTAGTAAGCGGTTGCGGAAGGACAGAAACTGCATGGGGTGAAGGTTGCCGCATTAACGAACAAGGCAACTGGGCTATGCGCTTTAACTATAGCATCCAGTCCTGCGACTAGATAACGGGATGAGGACAAAATTTCCCGCCGAGATAAATATTCTTCACTAATAAAAACACAAACCATGTATTTCAAAAAACTCTTGCCGTTTGTACTTCTTACTGTGCTGATCTCTTGTTCTAAGACGGGCAGTAATTCATCAACAAGTGTAGCCCCTGCGGAAGATGCTACATCGAAAAAAACGCAGGCACCTGCCTTTAATGCATCAATTAGCGCTTCCAACTGTGTATACATTGGCTATGGCCCTGAATGTACCGATCTAACAGTAACTGTTCCCGGAAACTGCGAAGACTATACCTACGAGTGGTCGTCAAATACCGGCAATTGTGAAAGCACTCCTACAGTAAATGTGTGTCCCACATGCAAGACAACTTATACTGTAAAGATCACCAACTCGAATGGAGCGTGCGTAACAGTTAGCAAAACAGTGACACCGATAGATGTGCGTTGTGGTAACAAAAACGATAAAGTAGTAGTTTGTCACATTCCTCCCGGAAATCCTGACAACAGACATGACATTTGCATAAGCCCTAATGCGGTGCAAGCTCACCTGGACCATGGCGATAAATTAGGCAGTTGCGCTTCTTGCGATTGCAACTAAAGAACCAACTTAAATAGAAAGAGGTGACCAATAGTCACCTCTTTCTATTTAACAGCAGTGACCACTACCGGTTTACATTCTACAAAATTATTGAACACAGCATGGACAAAATAAATACCGTTTGCTAAGAGAGTGGTGTTGAATACATAAGAGCCCTGTGAACGATAGTCGCTTACGATGCCAACAGTTCTTCCCAGAGCATCTATAATATAAATGCCCTGAAGATTCTGAGGTGGCTGCTCAAAATGGATATTGATATTTTCAACTGAGGGATTAGGCCATATTGAAAACGAATTGTCATAATCATTGTCAGGCGACTCCAGAAGATGAGGATGCTGAGTTAAACTATAAGAAGGACCATCGACGGACAGCTCAGAGCGCATATAGCCGGTTTGGCCCATAGTAAACAAAGCAACGCAGTCGTCAGGGGTATAGTCCATAAAATTCATGAACATGATGCCATCCCCCTCATAACTACAATCGTCGTAGTATGGATATTCAACACAGCTATAATTGGGACTGCCCTGCGGAGGTGTATCTTCTATTCCATCATCTTCCCCGCCATTATCTGCACAAAGGCCATTATCATCTCCCCAAATATGCCTTAGACCGAAATAATGACCTAGTTCGTGTGTGAGTGTTCTCCCGCCTGTGGCCCCTGTGATGAACACATCGTCGCTATCTTCCTGCAAACCGAAGGCTTTGTAATTAAGGATAATTCCCTGCTCATTGATAGGTATACCTGTATGGGCGCCCACATATGAGGGTGGAATAGTAAGACCTAAAATCGCTTCCTCTCCGTTGTCGACCGGCAGGCTGACAACCCAGATGTTTAGGTAGGAGGTAGGATCCCAGGCCTGGTCTCCGTCACCCTTGAAGTATTTGGCATCACTAAATGCTATCCCTGAACCTTCTATACCGTGAAAGTAGAAGCCTTCTTTACGAGTGTATTGAACCTGAAAACCTTCAGTGGGGAAGCCGTCTATATCCCTGCGAGCCAGAGCGAAACGCAGGTGTGCATTGCCTGCGAGCGCAGCAAAATCAGCCGGAAGCGATGACTGATCGTTTTGTGCTGAGAAGTCCCTGTTGATAATCTCCAGCTGCGAATTGACCCTTTTCCTGATCCCTGCCTTTCCTCCTAACTCGTTTACCTGGTCCTGGTTGAGGACGATATGAAAAATGACAGGAATGGTTAGCTCTGACTGAGATGCTGTTTGTTTCGCGACAGGGCTAACAAAAGACGAAAGGGTAAAAGCAGGATTGTGCTGTTTGATGGCTCGAAAAAGCGCTTCAGCACCGCATTTAGGTGTGTGGTTTTGGGCGAAACCAACGAGTGGAAGTACAAATAATAATATCGCGAGGCGCCTCTGCATACAAATACAAAGCTTGTAAAAAATACGATGCATAAATGCTAAAATTTGCTAATGCCATGTTAACGCATTTGGGAAAAACCCAGTAATATTGTTGTATGAAAAAGCTTCTGATCCTACTTTCCCTCATGCCGTTAGCAGCGTCGGCGCAATTGGTTGAAATAGGTGTGAACGGAGGGATCATTCCGCATTCGAAATATAAGGCTGTTGATGCGGCAACCACCACCTGGGACCTGGATAAGGAATCGCAGAAAACCTACTCAGCAGGGGGCCGCATAGGTTTGAATTTCAGTGCGATGCAGTTGGGCGTGGCCTGCGAATACCAGAATATTACTTACAAGTCAACCGCAACAGGATACTCACCTGCTAATACCGTGCAGGTAAACAATATAGAGAATGATATAGCATCATCTTTTATAGCCAGCTACCTTTATATCAACCGTGCTGTACAGGCAGGAGGGGGCTATTTCTACTTCGGCCTGTGCGGGGGTTATGCAATGGCTAATATGAGCAGCTTTGACCTGGTGGATGATGGTATTATAGCACCATGGGTTACCGAAAAAACTGCAAAAGCGAGAGGCTTTATGGGCGGAGGCCAGATAGGCTATGTAATGGGTATAGCCAGGCGCGTGGGATTCAGTTTAGAAGTTGGCCTCAGATATGCAGAACTCGATTCTGATTACCCAAAACAGGGAAGTGTACCAACGAACTACCTGTATAAGAATACCCTGGTGACGATTCCCACACTTGTAGGCTTTAGGTTCCAGCTAGGCAGGGGATGCGACTAATTGAGACCGAGGCGGTCGTCAACAAAGTACATATCAAGCTCACCCTTGTTTTTTACGGCGATCTTACCGCGCGGTGAACAAAGGAAATAATCCTTTACGAGTTTGTAGGTAGTGTCGGATATGTTAACACGGCCTTCTTCGCTGCAGGTTTGTAACCTGTTAGCGACATTTACAGCATCGCCCCAGATATCAAAAACGAATTTTCTCTTAC
Organism: uncultured Bacteroidota bacterium; assembly: GCA_946887345.1. Next base: position 3,406 of record CAMPKR010000153.1, read on the forward strand.
CTACAATACCAGCCACTACATCCCCTGTGTGGACACCTATTCTGACGTCCCAGTAGGCCTTGCCATCATTGAGCTTTTGAGTTCGGACATCGCGGATGTATTGGGCCATCTCCATGGCGGCCAGTACCGAGCGTTCAGCACTATAGGCAGCGCCGCCTCTTTCGCGGGATATGCCACCGACGCACATATATGCGTCCCCGATGGTCTTTATTTTCTCAAGGCCGTGGCGGGAAATGATATCGTCAAAGGTCTCGAAACATTTGGCCAGTTCACCTATTAATTCCTCAGGAGTGAATAGTTCTGAAAACTGAGTGAAGTCTTTAAAGTCCGAGAAGAGAATAGTTGCATTTTCGTGCAGTGTAGGATTTGTCTTTCCATTTGACTTCAGTTCCTCGGCTACGTGAGCGGGAAGGATATTCAGCAATAAAGTGTCGGAGGTTTTCTGCTGGTCTGCTATCACCTGCCTGCTCCGGTTTACCTGGGTAACGAAGTATTGCAATGCGAGATAAGTGACGATGGTTGCTGCAGCGAGGTTAGCCGTTAATAATACCAGTTTCTGTTCTTTATCTATATAGTATCCCCACTGCTCAAAGTACTCGTTAAAAAAGCCCATAGTCAGTATAGATAACACTACCAGTACCATAAACACTTTTGCCTTAGGAATATCCCTGAAAATAAGAGCAACAAGCGGCGAGAGAAACGACCATAAAATAACGATGCCACCTTTAAGCAATCCACCAGTGAGCCACTGCATAATAAGAGGACAAAGAAAGCCGGTGATCAGAATTATATTGAAGAGGTATTTTTCCTGTTTGGAAACCTGGAGGGAAATAATGCCTATGATAAAAAGCGGCATGAGGTATAACGGCATTAATGAGGCTGACTTCATACCTGCCAAATAAGACAACCATACCCAAAGAGGAGAGATGATACAACATGATAGAGCAATGATAACGAGGTTATATTTCCTGAGCCGCCGCTCATTTGTGTCGGTGCTGCTTACTCCTATTTCTTTTAAGAATTCTAACATTGATATCCCTTACTTACAAAATACGCTTTTAAAATCATATAGAATCAAGAAGGGTTTGCAGACTGTGCTCACCTTCTTTCAGGCCTAGCTTGCTGTACAGGCGCTTCCTGTTAAGCCGCACTGATTCGGGACTAATACCAAGGGCAGATGCCACTTCTTTGGTAGATAGTTTCAGCTTGCTGAGTATGATAAACTTGGATTCTATAGGACTGAGGCCCTTCAATTTCCTGTTCAGCCTGGTAATAAATCCGGCATTTACCTTATCGAACATCTGCAGGAAGTGATCCCATTCATCATCGGTAATAATAGTAGCTTTTTGCAAGTGCATTAATGCTTCATCGGCCTTAAAGAGTTTTTCATCCGATAAGTGTTCCCTCAACCTGTCGAGCTCGGATGTGAACTTCTCTATCAGGTCGTTCTTTTCTGATATGCTTGTAACGAGTGAACCCAGTTGCTTAGTAGCTATTTCAAGCTCTGACTCAATGTATTTTTTCTCTTCTTCGAGCTGTTTTTGAGAAAAGGAGTGTTTCAGTTTTTGGCGGTTGTATAGAAGCACACCAATGATGACCAATAGTATTATGGTGATGATCAGGATGTTCCTGATGGTTTTGTAGTTACCGGCGTCCCGTTCAAACTGCTCCTGTTCTTTCAGGCGCTCATTAGCGCCGATTTTGTGGCGGATACCGGCCAGGACATGTGCGTTGCGCTTTTTATCCACGCTGTCCTTAGCCACCATCGAGGAATCGAGGAACTTATAAGCCTGAGCCATGTTGCCATTGGCAAAGTGGGCTTTTGCCAGGCTTAAGTAGATCATCCTGTTTATGTCGTATCTCTTTGTGTAATTTTCCTTTCCTTTAAGAATGCCGTAGGCCATATTCGCATAGTGCAAGGCAGTATCTTTTTGTCCTCTGTCTATGAATATCTCAGTCATGATAGCGTAGCTGTTGGCTACATTCATAGATGCCCTTCCATCCGAGTTACTAATTTCCTTCCGAAACCATTTCAGCGCCTCGTCGTAGCGATGGAGTTTAAAATAGAGTCCTCCGAGATTTCCGCTTATTATACCGGGCCACTGCGCATCATTTTTGCTTTCGGCAAGATCATGTATTTTCCGGAAGTAATATTCGGCTGAATCCAGTTTGTCTGCATACAAGTAACAAAGCCCGAGCGTATTGAGCATCGTGAATATATATCCTTCCTTCATGCCGGGATTGGCCCGGTATCCTTCTAACACGTAGGCTATAGCGTTCCCGTAGTCGGCAAAGTGATAATATCTTCCTCCAAAGTCGAGCAGAAACTGAGGCTTAGCAGGAAACTCTTTGACACTCATCTTTGAATAGATGTTGTAAGCGTTGATGTGGTGCTCAAAGGCCTGGGCGAATTTCCTTCGTTCCCAATAGTACATTGCCAGCCTTTGCAGCGCTTCCGCCTGCAATTCGGGCAGGCCGTTCTCTTCCAGTTTCTGCGCCAATCGCAGCAAGCCCTTTTCTGCCTGCGTAGTGTCAGGAAGACCTTGACTGAGACTTATATGACTACTACTAATCATCAAGCCGTATTTTAGCACCACATCGTCTTTGCTATCAGCCCATTGCTGCAAAGAGTCGAGGTGCCGCTTTGACTGCTGCGGCGAATAGCCCTTAACATTGTGCCACACCAGGTTCTCGCGGAAGGTAAACTGGTCGGCGTAGCCTTTGAATAAGATACTATCGGGGTATGAAATAGCGGATGCTTT
>CAMPKR010000154.1 GCA_946887345.1 uncultured Bacteroidota bacterium
GTACGGGAAGGACACTTGTTTGTAGAGGGCGGTGTATTTACCGAGCCGGGCCTCGTAGAGAATATGGCGCAAACGGCAGCCGCAGGTACAGGCTATAAAGCACAGCAGGATGGTAAGCCAGCTCCCGTTGGTTTCATTGGTGCACTGAAGAATCTAAAAATTAGTAAACTGCCTCGAATAGGAGAAACCCTCACTACAGAAGTTCTGTTCAAAATGCAGGTAATGAACGCACACATTGTGCAGGCAACGGTGAGGGTGAATGAACAGGAAATAGCTGATTGTGAATTGAAAATATTTTTACAGGATAACAATTAAAATACGTACTTATGAAAAAGCTTACACTTTTAATTGCGGCAATCGTTTTTGCATTCAATGTAAATGCCCAGACAAAAGAGGACATTACAAACGGCAACACCGAACTCACCTGGTTGGGACTTGATTTCTCACAGGTGCATTTCATTGGTGCTGCCACCCAGTGGAAAGATGCCGGTGAGATCAGCGACGACGAAATGAGAGACAAGTATATTGTAGGCTGGAACCAACTCTTTGTAAAAGAGCCTAAGAAGTTTGATGTAGCGAAGGCAACCCATCGCTCAGAGGTCAAATTCAACCTGGATGTGACCGAAAAGGCCAACAATACACTAAGAAAGAGTTATTTCTATGATGACGGCAATTTATATCACACTCTCGACGAAGCCAAAGTGAAAGACCTGGTGAAGAAATATAATTTCCAGGGAAACAAAGGCCTCGGTCTACTCTTCTTTGTGGAAGGGATGAGCAAAGGAAAGGAAGAAGCCTGTGCCTGGGCAACTTTCGTTAATATGGAGAAAAAGGAAGTGTTGTGGACACAACGTGTAGTTGGCAAAGCCGGTATGAGCATCGGCTTCAGGAACTACTGGGCAAACCCATTCAGCAACATGCTCAAAGACTTAGATAAAAAACTATAGCGACACAGGGCGTAAGTACGGCTCTTCACCGTCAGTACGCCTCACCGGATGCTTACGACTAAATACTTACGACTTAAGACTTGAGCAAGACACTAAAACATAGTTTAGAAATAGAAGTAAAATTTTCCGAGGCCGATCCTCTCGGTATAGTTTGGCACGGGCACTATATCCGCTACTTCGAAGATGGTCGTGAAGCTTTCGGTAAAGCTTACGGCCTTCGCTATCTTGATCTGTACCGGGAGAATATAGTTATTCCTATCGTTAAGATTGAGTGCGATTATAAGAAAATATTGCGCTATAGCCATCGGGTACGCCTGGAGACTACCTACCACGATACAAAAGCTGCAAAGCTGATGTTCAAATACACGATGTTCGATATCAATACCAATGAGGTGATCGCCACAGGTAGCTCCATGCAGGTATTTACCAATAAAGAAACAATGGAACTGATGCTTACCGTCCCTCCCTTTATGCAGGAATGGAAGCGCAAATGGTTAAATGATTAAATAGATCCACATAGCGTCAGAACACCTTCAAGGTGTCAGACGCGTCACTAATAAACACATAGCGTCAGCACACCTTTAAGGTGCCAGGCGCGCCACAAGCAAAATGACCCCTGTTTACGCCATAGCCTCCAACATTACCTCTTCCCTTGGCATCACCACCGCGGCCAACTGGCAAGCTGTTGCCGCAGGTAAGATCGGCGTGGGGCGCTACGAAGATACTTCCCTCAGCAATACTCCGTTCTTTGCCTCACGCATAGAACCGGCGGTGTGGCAGAGAATTCACCAGCAAACAAGGAGCAAGGATGTATTGTCCCCCTTTGAGCAATTGGCTATCTTCTCAGCCAGGCAAGCTTTGAATGAATGCCGGGAAGAGCTTGATCACTCGCAAACAGTATTCATTCTCTCTACTACCAAGGGCAATATAGAGTGGTTGGAGCAGGTGCCTGAAGAGCGCTTGCGACTGAGCACAAGCGCCAATATCATTGCCAAAGAGTTGGGCATCGCTAAAGCAGAAGTGATATCTCACGCCTGCGTTTCCGGTGTTGTGGCACTGATGCATGCCCAGCGTTTGCTGCAGGCGGGTAAGTACAAGAATGCTGTAGTAACTGGTTGCGATCGCTTTTCAAAATTTGTACTGAACGGTTTTCAATCCTTCCAGGCTATAGCTGATGAACCATGCCGGCCTTTCGATGCCGCCCGCAAAGGCATCAATCTCGGCGAGGCAGCAGCTACCATAGTGTTATCTGTAAATACAGAAATGCCCTTGGCACAAATACATTCTGGCTCCACCTCCAACGATGCCAATCACATCTCCGGCCCTTCCCGAACAGGTGAAGAATTGGCATTGGCGATTGAACGGGCTTTGAATGAAGCCAACATCAGCGCTTCGCAGATAAACATGATTTCCGCCCACGGTACAGCCACTATGTATAATGATGAAATGGAGGCAAAAGCATTTGCTGTTTCAGGTTTGCTTGCAAGCCCTGTGCACAGCTTTAAAGGTTATGTAGGCCACACGCTCGGCGCAGCCGGAGTGGTAGAGACAGCCATGATAATAGAAGCCATCCAGCGCCAACAACTCATCCCTTCCCCCGGCTACTCAGAAAGCGGTGTCTCTGAACAACTGAATGTCACAACCGAAATGCAGCCAGCAGAACTCAACTACGTCCTCAAAACCGCCTCCGGCTTCGGCGGGTGTAACGCAACATTGGTAGTCGGAAAAGCCTGACCAACGCCACCGTCATTGCGAGCCGCAAAACAGAACTCAGTTGAGAACTGAACCGCAGAGAATGCGGCGTGGCAATCTCACGTGATGTCCTTGCGAAATAAGGCGTTCTCAAATAGCTTTAGCCATTTCCAGGTAGCTTTTTCTCTGTCCGTCAGTAAGGCCGACGCAAATACCCCCTTCCCACTCTTTTATGAGATCAGAGGTTAGTGAATAACTCTCTAATTGTGGTAAAATAGTGCTTTGTATTATAGAACATACTTCCTTAAGAGCTGGTAGCACGTCAGTTTCTTTCGTAATTGTCCACCACTTGTCATAAGCTGGAGAGGTATAACAGCCAATTCTTTTAAACCAATGCGAGTATAAATAAGCTGGTTTTCCTTCCTGAGTTGATTGAAACAAGGGTACAGATAGTATGGTTGTATTTATTGTAAACTTAATACTATCAGCATCAGAGTCCATACTTTTCTGAAGTTGGATAAAAAATACTAGGTCGTTTTTTTGAAAGCTAAAGTTGTTACCCGATTTTTTATACCCCAAAGGTTTTAGAACATCTTGTAATCCTGAAAGTAGTTGTTTGGTGAAGTCTTTGTTCATAGCCTGGTAGCTTATCCGTCCATCAACGAACTATTTACTGCCCACTGCTTTGAAGGCTACCCAAGCCATCATCCCCACACCCACCTTTAGCGCGTTCTCATTAATATCAAAATGAGCATTGTGCACAGGAGCCGTGAATTCCTTGTCGTCAGTGTTAGTGCCAATGCGGAAGAAACATCCGGGCACATGATGGGTATAGAAGCTGAAATCTTCTCCCGCCATCCTCGGACTTAACGTCTTCACATTTTCTGCACCCATATAGTCCTTAGCCCAGTCTTCTGCTTGTGCGGTAAGTGCCGGATCGTTAAAAAGGGAAGGGTAGCCAACAGGTATCTCCACGGTCGCAGTAGCGCCGTATGCAGCGCAGGTCTGCTCCGTTATTTTTTTGATCCAGTCGTGTGCCTCATAGCGCCATTTTTCATCCATGGTGCGGAAGGTACCGAGTATCTCTACGCTGTCAGGTATTACATTGGTAGCAAAGCCTCCTGATATCTTACCAAAGGTCAGTACAGATGGAATAAACGCAGTCGCCTTACGCGACACCACCTGTTGCAGGGCAACTATTACTTGTGCCCCTATAGCTATCGGGTCCACAGTCTGGTGGGGCAGGGCAGCGTGCCCGCCTTTTCCATGTATGGTTATGTATATTTCGTCGGCGCTCGCCATATACTGCCCTCCGCGGAAACCAACGGTTCCATAAGGCAGGTGAGGATACACATGCAGCGCAAAGATCGACTCTGGTTTAGGGTTTTCCAATACACCATCCTTAATCATCAGGCTGGCGCCTCCGGGGTGCTTTTCTTCTCCGGGCTGGAAAATAAGTTTGATAGTGCCTTCCCATTCATCGCGCAGCTCATGTAGTATCTTAGCTGCACCCAGCAGGCAACTGCTGTGCACATCATGCCCGCAGGCATGCATTACGCCGTCGTTCTGCGATCTGTAGCTAGTGGTATTGGCTTCCTGTATGGGCAGGGCATCCATGTCAGCACGGAGTGCGATGCACCGCTTACCAGGGTTTTCACCCTCCAGTATGCCCACCACGCCGGTGCCAGCCACACCGGTCTGGTGTTTAATACCCCAGTCAGTAAGTTTTTGTGCTATAAAAGATGATGTCTCGTATTCCTGGAAGGAAAGCTCAGGGTGCGAATGGATGTGGTGGCGTATAGCCTGTACTTCAGGAAAATACTGCTCGGCCTTAGTCCGTATCTGATTTATCATCTTTGCTTTTATTGGAACTAAAGTTACGGAACACAACGATATCCGGAACTATCATGCAGGGATTATACATAGAGCTCAGCTGACGGTATAGTTCCAGCGCTTCTGCCCGAGATCCGAAATCGCCGACTTTTACCCTGAAGTGCGGCGAAACATAGGTTATATAGGCGCGCACACCGGGAAAGCGGCGCACAAAGTCGATCTTCATCTTGTTGGCTTTCGCCCTGTCGCTGCCGCTGTATATCTGTACCCTGTAGCCCGGACCGGAATATATTGAGCTGCCGCCGCTGCTTACTTTACGCTTTTTCAGCACTATGTCCAGGCGGCTATCAGCATGGAGGGACGTATATACAGGCATGCCGGTAGAGTCCACCCTGGGTTGCGCATCCGCTGTTTGGCAAAAGCAAAACAATACAAGTATGTAAACTAATTTCTTCATAGTTATAGATACCTAAACCCCAATTCCAAATTACTAATTCCCAATTCCTAAATGTTCCCTACTTTCTTTCACTATCTGCAGGCTCGCAGAGCAACCTATCCTTGTCGCGCCCGCATCCACCAGTTCTTTCGCAAAGGCAAAGGTACGGATACCGCCTGAAGCTTTTATTTCTATGCTGGCCGGCAGGTGCTTACGCATCAGTTGCACTGCATGTATGCTGGCGCCCTTGTCTGCATAGCCTGTGGAGGTTTTCATAAAGTCGATACCCAGCGGCGCGTACAGTTCGCAGCATTTCACTATCTCTTCATCACCCAGCACACCGCTTTCTATTATTACTTTTATGCTCTTGCCTGCCTCATGTACCACACGGGTACACTGACCTATCTCATCTGTCAGCAACGTGTAGTTTCCGTCTTTCAGTGCTGTCACATTATGAACCATGTCCAGTTCATCTGCTCCGTCCTCTATGGCCTGCGCTATATCTTCCATCTTCGCCCCCAACGAGCAATACCCGAAAGGGAATCCTATCACGGTAGCTACCTTCACTTCACTTTCCTCTGTCATTTCCTTCGCTGCCTTCACAAAATAAGGTGGCACGCACACCGCAGCAAAACGATGTTCTACTGCCTCCGCACATAGCTTACTTATGTCCTCGAACGTCGTCGTAGGCTTCAGTATCGTATGGTCTATGTACGGGGCTATCTCCACTACAGGTTCTTTATCAGTTCGTTCGCAAATTCGCTGGTCTTCAGCAGTGTCGCATCGTTCATCAGGTTGTAGAAGTCCACAGTCACGCGCTTGCGCTTAATGGTAGTGCTTAGCGATGCCAGTATGCAGTCAGCAGCTTCTTTCCAGCCCATATATTCCAGCATCATCACACCGCTCAGCAGCAGCGATGATGGGTTCATTGTATCAGTATTAGCAAAGCGTGGTGCGGTCCCGTGTGTGGCTTCAAATACAGCATGTCCTGTATTGTAATTGATGTTCGCACCCGGCGCTATACCAATTCCACCCACGGCAGCTGCCAGGGCATCCGATATATAGTCACCGTTCAGGTTCAATGTAGCAACCACTGAGTAGTCCTGCGGTGCCAGCAATATCTGCTGGAGAAAGTTATCAGCTATCACGTCTTTTATTATCAGCTTGCCTGCCGCTTCGGCTTTCTTCAGGTTGCTGTTGGCTACATCTTCACCTTCTGTCTTGCGGGCTTTTTCCCACTGTCCCCAGGTATATAC
>CAMPKR010000155.1 GCA_946887345.1 uncultured Bacteroidota bacterium
TTATTATACTCTTATAATAAAACGCAAATAACCTTTGGTGGTAGTGTGGCATTGTATGAAGGCAGGCACTACGGCTTCGTGAAATGGGCTCAATACAATATCCCAGCAGACTACAAATGGTATAGCCTTAACGCAAATAAAACTGACGTCAATTTTTATCTAAAGGCACAGCAGGATATTACAAAAGACCTGAGCCTTTTTGCTGATATGCAATACCGTATAGTTGAGTATCAAATGAACGGCTTCAGAAAAAATCCTGCAATCAGCCATACGGTGAACTATGGTTTTTTCAATCCTAAGGGCGGTATTAATTACATGCTGAGCAATAGCTCACGCCAACGACAGCGGGTATATGCATCAATAGCAGTCGCGAATAAAGAGCCGAACCGGGACGACTTCGAAGCCTCTCCAACGCAGCTGCCTCGCCCGGAAAGACTGACCGATATAGAGGCAGGCTACGAGGCAAATGCACAGAAGTGGAGTGTTGCAGCCAACCTGTACTATATGATGTACAAAGATCAGCTGATACTTACCGGCAAGATAAACGATGTAGGCGCATACACCCGTATCAATGTACCGGAAAGCTACAGGGCTGGTATAGAGTTGCAGGCTGCTGTTAGACCCGTATACTGGCTTGCCTTCAATGCGAATGCGACTTACTCGCAAAACAAGATCATAGATTTCACCGAATACCAGGATGACTACGATATGGGCGGACAGCTGGAGATAAAACACGGCACAACTGATATCGCCTTCTCGCCAAACATGGTAGCCGGTGGAGGCATTACGCTGAGTCCGCTTCGCAATATGAAGCATGGCCAGGCTTTGGAAATGGACATTATGGGTAAATATGTTGGTCAGCAGTTCCTGGATAACACAAGCGACGATGCCAGGAGTATAGCTGCCTACGGCCTGTGCGATGTGCGCCTGCGTTATTCCATCAAAATGAAGCCTTTCCGCGAGCTGGGTTTCAACATTATGCTGAATAATGTACTGAACAAAGAATACGAAAGCAACGGTTACACCTATAGTTACGTATACGGCGGTGCTACCACCACCCAGAATTTTTATTACCCACAGGCAGGCTTCAACTGGCTGGCGGGCATAAATATCAAGTGGTAGTATTTCAAAAACTCATTGCATAAGGAGTCAACGCAAAAACGCCATCCCACTCCTGGGGATGGCGTTTTGTCATGTTTGCACTCCTGGAATTGTTAACTAATTTTAAAGAATGCCAATGTGAGGCTTAGTTTATCTTTGTAGAACTGACAATTTAACATTGGTAGGCAATTTGATAGATAAGTATTGATCAATAAAAAGGAAAAATAGAATATGGGAGCTTATATGGGATATATGGTACTTGCCGGTATACTGATGTTGATCGGTATGGTGGTAAGTGGTCGCCTGAAAAGTAAATTTCACGAGTATTCACAGATACCGCTTGATTCAGGCCTGAGTGGCAAGGAAGTAGCCGAGCGTATGCTGCGTGAGAACAATATTAATGATGTGCAGGTGGTATCAGTAGGCGGATTTCTGTCTGATCACTACAATCCTCAGAATAAAACGGTGAACTTAAGCCCGGACGTTTATGCCGGGCGCAGTATATCCGCGGCGGCTGTGGCTGCGCACGAATGTGGACACGCCGTGCAGCACGCGACAGCTTACAGCATGTTGCAGTTTCGAAGTGCTTTGGTACCCGTTGTAACAATTACAACCAATTTGTCGCAGTGGATAATACTGGCTGGTCTTGGCGTACTGGGTTTTGGTATAGCCAACCAGACATTGCTATTAGTAGGTATCGTTTTATTTGCCTTTTCAACTTTGTTTTCCCTGGTAACGCTGCCGGTAGAGTATGACGCCAGCGCCCGTGCACTTAGGTGGATGGAAAACACTGGCCTTACCAGCCGTCGTGAACACGACCAGGCCGCTGATGCCCTGAAATGGGCGGCACGCACCTACCTGGTGGCTGCCATCAGCTCTATAGCTACGTTGGTGTACTATATACTCATATTCACTAACCGCAGCAGGGACTAGTAAACTAAAGAAATACTGGGCTTATTGGCACATATAAAAAGCCGGTAAGCCCTTTTTAATACCCATTTTGGAGGGTATAATTTGTACCTTTGCAGAATATTTATTCACTGAATTCTGAAGTAAATGCACGTAGAACAATTATATACTAACTGCCTGAGCGAGGCGGCATATTTTATAGCCAGTGATGGTGAAGCAGCCGTTATAGATCCCCTTCGTGATGTGGAAGTGTACCTGGAGAAGGCAGAAGAAATGGGCGTGAAGATCAAGTACATTTTTGAAACGCATTTTCACGCTGATTTTGTGAGCGGTCACCTGGAGCTCGCTAAGAAGACAGGCGCGCCCATTGTTTACGGTCCGCAAACGAAGGCTAATTTCCCGATACTCCTGGCAACAGATGGCGAAGAATTCAGCATAGGCAAACTGAAGCTGAAAGCAATGCACACACCGGGTCATACGTTAGAAAGTACTTGTTACGTATTGAATGATGAGAACGGTGCACCATACTGCGTGTTTACTGGCGATACACTATTTGTAGGCGATGTAGGCCGTCCTGATCTGTTCAGCGGCAACATGACCAAAGAAGAGCTGGCCTCAATGATGTATGATTCGCTGCAAAAGGTGAAAGAACTCCCGGGTAATGTGATAGTATATCCTGCACACGGCCCCGGTTCATCTTGCGGAAAGAATTTAGGCCCTGAAACATTCAGTACTATAGCTGCGCAAAAAGAAAACAACTATGCGTTGCAGGATATGGAGCGCGAGGAATTTGTGAAAGCGGTTACGTCGGGACTCTCAACACCTCCTGCGTATTTTCCTATCAATGCACGCATCAATAAGGAAGGCTACACTACGATGGATGAAGTAATGGAAACGGCTATGCAGCCACTGAGCGTTGAAGAGTTCAAATCGAAAGTAGAAGACGGTGCATGGATACTGGATACGCGTCCTGCTACTGTGTTCACACTCGCATTCGTGCCCGATTCCATAAGCATTGGTCTCGATGGCCGTTTTGCAGAATGGGCAGGCAGTTTGTTGCCTTATCATCAACCCTTGGTTCTTGTAGCCGAGGCCGGTAAGGAACAGGAGAGCATCATTCGCCTCGCTCGTGTAGGTATCGATAACGTACAAGGCTACCTGGAAGGTGGCGTAGAAGCGTGGAAGGCCGCCGGTGAAGAGATAGATATGATCATAGACATAGAAGCCGATGAACTGGCTATGGACATACCTCATGACCACAAGCTGGAAGTGATAGATGTGCGCAAGACGACCGAGTTTGATGGCGGACATGTGAAAGGTGCCGTCAATGTGCCTCTCGACACACTGACAGACGTAGCCAATATAGCTGCTGTTGATATGGACAACAATCTATACATACACTGTGCAGGTGGTTACCGCTCAGTGATTGCTGCCTCACTGTTCAAACGCCAGGGTTATGATAATCTCCGGAATGTACTGGGCGGCTTTGCTAAAATGAAGCAGGTAAAAAGTATGCCAATCGTTACGCCGAAAGCTCATGGCGTTTAGCGAAAGCGATGTATAAAAAAGAAGAAGCCCTTACCTTGGTAAGGGCTTCTTCTTTTTACTGATCCGCCGTTATTGTATCTGTTTTCTGTTCCGTGGAGTCTTCGTCCATCAGGTCATATAGATGTCCCCCAGCCGCGCCGGGCACTACTTTCGGTGCCGGGCTTCCGCCGCAACTACCTAGCGTAATTGCAAAAACAAGGATGATTAATTTCAGTTTCATTGTTCTACACGTTTTATATCTGCACCAAGTGCTATAAGGCGTTCGTCAATATTTTCATAACCACGATCTATCTGGTCTATGTTCTGGATAATGCTTTTCCCTTGGGCAGAGAGTGCGGCTATCAGCAGGGCCACACCCGCGCGTATATCAGGAGATACCATTGTTATGCCCCTGAGCAAAACCTGTCTGTCCAGCCCTATCACCACGGCACGGTGCGGATCGCACAATACTATCTGTGCGCCCATTTCTATTAATTTATCCACGAAGAACAAGCGGCTTTCAAACATTTTCTGGTGTACCAGCACCGTGCCTTTTGCCTGTGTGGCTACCACTAGTACTATACTAAGCAGGTCCGGAGTGAAGCCCGGCCAGGGATGATCATATACTGTAAGAAGCCCGCCATCTATGAATTTGTGTATGCGGTAAGATTCCTGTGCAGGAATATGGATGTCGTTGCCGGATATTTGCAGGTTGATACCCAGTCGCAGAAATGTTTCAGGTATAATGCCGAGTTGGGCTACATCGGCGTTCTTGATCGTGATCTCGCTTTTGGTCATTGCAGCCATGCCGATAAAAGAACCAACTTCGATCATATCTGCCAGCAGCCTGTGATTGCAACCACTTAGCTTTTCAACTCCTTCCACGATCAGGAAATTGGAGCCTATACCGGTGATGTGCGCTCCCATGCTGTTCAGCATTTTGCAAAGCTGTTGTACATATGGTTCGCATGCTGCGTTATATATAGTAGTAACACCTGGTGTAAGAGCAGCAGCCATTATAATATTGGCAGTACCTGTTACCGAAGGCTCTTCCATCAGTATGTGGGCTCCGTTCATAGCTGCACCATCCAGCGTAAAAAGGTTTTCTTCCGCGTCATAATCGAATTTCACACCCAGGCTTTCAAAGCCCCTTATGTGCGTATCAAGCCTGCGACGGCCTATTTTATCGCCGCCGGGCTGGGGTATATGTGCTCTGCGGTAGCGAGCCAGCAGCGGACCAGCCAGCATTACCGCACCACGCAGCTTCCCTGATTTCTTTTTAAAGTTCTTATCAATGAAAAAATCAGGGTTCACATCATCTGCTTGCAGAATCACGGTTCCGTGTTCCGGCCGCGATACTTTCACGCCCATATCTGCCAGTAGTTCTATCAGTGTGTTCACATCCAGTATGGAAGGAACGTTAGTATAAGTTATCGGTTCAGAAGTGAGCAATGCCGCGCATAGTACCTGCAGGGCCTCGTTCTTGGCGCCCTGGGGAATGATAGTGCCGCTAAGCGGGCGGCCACCGCGTATCTCGAATGCGCTCATATGGTTTGCGGCCTATTTGTTTTTATTCTTGTATTTATTACGGTTCTTGTTGTAGCCGCCGCCACCACCGCTGTTACCATAGTTGCGGTTACCGCCTTGTCCACCTTTAAAGTTGCGGTTACCTCCGCCTCTGTTATTGTTGTTGCCTTGTTTAAAGTTACGATTGTCAAAATGAACTTTAAATCCTCCGGTTTCATATTGTAGTAAACCGTTCGATAGCAGCGACAGTTCATTTTTTATCATGTCGTCGTGCACAGGTTCGCGGTGCCAGTTGGTATATGCCAGCTTCATATAGTAGCCGATGGCCTGTGTAAGTCCCTGGCGTTTTTCCGGGTCCTGCTCTGCCATAGCTTTTCCCAGCAGGTTTTCCAGGTTAATACCCAGGTGACGGTTCGATATCTTCTTCTGCGGATAAGGCAATACTTCGGGCTTTTGAAAGACCTCTTCCCTTGTAGGCATAGGATACGGCGAGTCCACATCCAGCTGGAAATCCGTCATCTGGTACAGGTGGTCCCAGAGCTTATGTTTGTAATCCTCTATCACCTTCAGGTGCGGGTTTAGCGTACCCATCAGTTCTATCACTGCTTCTGCATTACGCAGGCGGGTAGCCCTGTCCTCAATGGTCAGCAGGTACTCTACCATCCGCTGCACGTTTCTTCCGTATTCTGGCATCAGCAGTTTGCTGCGCGTAGTATTATATTCCATTTGTTTTAAAAACTTATTGATAAAAAATAAAAGCTAAAAGGATCATGCCCTATGCTTCATTAAATGCGCGTAGAAAATTGAAAGATGCACGTATCTGCCGTGGAGAGTTGGCCGAATATTGCTGTGGTTACGCTTTTGCAAATATAAGGATAGTTTTGATGAATATAGTGCATTGTACCAACAAAAAAGCCCCGGCGTAGCCTGGGCTTTTTATAAAAAAATATAGTTTTTCGATTTATCTGGTAACCATCACGCGTTCGGTCCTTTTGGTTCCATTGGCGGATACTGTTACGAAGTAGATGCCGCTGGTAAGACCTTCCAGCGAGAGGTCTGTACTAAAG
>CAMPKR010000156.1 GCA_946887345.1 uncultured Bacteroidota bacterium
AGTGTACCGAGAGTCTGATTATTTAAATCTTCAGGCGAAATGCCATATTGCTTCCAAATTGCAGACATAAAAGGATGGAAATTAATAGCTATGTAAAAAAATTAAATAGATTCTTGATACCAAAATAGTAAACAATACTATTACTTTTGAAGCGGGTAGTAGAATTTTTTGGTCAATCTAAAATAAAATATGCAGTCGATACTGGTTGGAGGCGCCGGTAAATCCTCTATTTATCTAATAGAATATCTGTTATCAAATGCATCGAGAAACAAGTGGAAGGTAATAGTAGCAGATGGAAATGCCGACGCTATTTCCGAAAAGACTGGCGGCAGCCCTTTTGCAGAAGCAGCCGCTATTGATATTACAAGCAATGCAGAGCGCGAGCCATTGGTAATGCGCGCTGATATTGTCGTATCTCTGATGCCACCCCACTTGCATATCCACCTTGCAAAGGATTGTTTAAAGCACGGAAAGAATCTTATTACTTCGTCTTACATCTCTTCGGAGATGAAAGAGATGCATGAGGCTGTCAGGGATGCCGGGCTTATGTTCATGTGCGAAATGGGGCTTGATCCGGGCATCGATCACATGACGGCCAGCCAGATAATCCATAGTATACAGCGGGTAGCGGCGGTAATTACTTCTTTCAAATCTTATTGCGGCGGACTTATTGCTCCGGAATCGGACAATAATCCATGGCATTATAAGATAAGCTGGAATCCACGCAATATAGTTATGGCGGGATCCGGTGGTGCTAAGTATTTGCATAACGGCAAGAGCTTTGAGCTGACTTACGATAAAATGTTTGACAGCAGCAAAAAGATAAAGGTAAATGGTGTGGGATCACTGGCCTATTATCCAAACCGCGATTCACTCGGTTACCTGGATGTGTATGATGTACCCGATATAAAAACTTTTATGCGGGCTACCCTGCGCCATCCCTCATTTTGTAAAGGCTGGAATGCGGTAGTTGCTCTAGGGCTTACCAGTGAAAAAGATCAGTTTGACAGGGCTGCTCATACCACTGCATCCTGGCTGAAAGAGAAAACAGGATATATCAAAGGCAGCCTCCAGCAACACATAGCTGATAAACTTGGCATAGCCAAAACAGACAAGATCATCTCCATGCTGGAGTGGCTGGGACTGTTTGAAGAGAAAGCTCTTGGCACCGGATCTGCTAGCTCCGGAGATATAATGCTCGATATCCTTTCAGACAAATGGAAGATGAATACATCCGATAAGGATATGGTGGTGATGCAGCATGAAGTAGAATACCTGCACAAAGGAAAGAAGAACAGGCTCACAAGTAGCATGGTACTCAAGGGTGAAGACAGTCATCACTCTGCGATGGCAAAGACCGTTGGATTGCCGATGGGTATACTTGCTAAACTGGTACTGAATAAGAAGATCGTTCCGCCTACCGGAGTTTTAATTCCAAATATGCCTTCTGTCTACCGCCCGATTCTTACAGAATTGAATCATCACGGTATCACCTTTACCGAAGAAGTAGAATAATATTCCAATACCTGGGGCTCCTCCTATTTCAGGTATCTTTTAATTTCCTTTTCTATATCCCTGTTCTTAATTGTTTCACGCTTGTCGTGCAGCTTCTTACCCTTGCCCAAACCGATTTCTACTTTAGCAAATCCGTTTTCATTAATGAAAACGGCAAGCGGAACTATAGTAAGTCCTTTTTCTTTTACTTTATTGGCCCACTTACTGAGTTCCTTCCTGTTCAGTAAAAGTTTGCGCTCACGCACATTGTCATGACCGGCATAGCCTGCGTTTACATAATCAGCTATGTGCAGATTTTTGATCCAGAGCTCTCCTTTGTCAAAAATGCAGTAGCTATCGTTGAAGCTTACTTTGCTGTTACGAATAGATTTTATTTCAGAACCGGTTAGCACAATGCCTGCAGTCATCTTGTCTTCGATGGCATACTCAAAAGTGGCAGGTTTGTTCTTTATGTATATCTTCTCCGGCATTGGTTATCAGCTTAGCGTAGCTGATTCGGCAGTTACGGGATTGTTGGTGAACCAACTGATGACATGAGATAATTTTTGCTTCAGGTTCTGGCGCTCTACAATGAAATCAAGGAAACCATGTTCCAGCAGGAATTCCGAACGCTGAAAGCCTGCGGGCAGATCTTTCTTGATCGTTTCCTTAATAACGCGTGGGCCTGCAAAACCTATGAGTGCTTTCGGTTCTGCAATATTAACATCGCCGAGCATTGCATAAGAGGCCGTAACACCACCCGTAGTAGGATCGGTCATAAAGGATATATATGGCAAACCGGCTTTAGCCAGTTGTGTAAGCTTGGCAGAAGTTTTAGCCATCTGCATCAGCGAGAAGGCGCTCTCCATCATACGTGCCCCACCCGACTTAGAGATAATCATGAATGGCAGCTTCCGGGCAATAGCGTAGTCTATACCACGAGCGATTTTTTCACCAACAACAGAACCCATAGAGCCGCCAATGAAATTGAAGTTCATGCAGGCGATTACGGTTTCTTTCCCATCTATCTTACCTACACCAACAGTCATTGCATCATTAAGACCGGTAGACTTTTGTGCTTCAACTATGCGATTTTCGTAAGGTTTTATATCTACGAACCCCAGCTTATCCTTAGGCTTTATGTTCCCAAAAAGCTCTTCATACCGGCCTTCATCAAAAAGGATAGCGAAATATTCTTTCGAGTTAATGCGGTTATGATAGTTGCATTTAGGACAAACGTAGTAGTGGGCTTCCAGGTCTTTTACGGTAGTAGTAGTCTTGCACTCAGGACATTTATGCCAGATGCCATCCGGAGCTTCTTTTTTCTCCTGAGTACTGGTCAGGATATTTTTTCTTACTCGACGAAACCAGGTAGACATATAAGGAAAATATTATTAAACAAATAATTGTTAATACAGCGGCAAAGATAACATTATATAGAGGAAAAGCCACAAAATGGCGGACTATATAGAGTCGAATCGGTTGCTGCGGATATCCTTGCTGGTATAGAGAAAGTAATTCCGACCAATATTGAGATAAACGATACCAAGCACCACTAAAGACACCAGGGCGAAATTCTTAAAATACATCCACGACACAGGTGGAAGAGCCAGGTAAATTATAAACCAACCAACTTTCATAAGTGTTGATGCTTTTTTCGAAAGCAAGATTTCGATCAGCACCAGCAGAAAGAATGCACCTACCAATACTAACCCGATGTTCGTGAAGGCAGTTGCATTAGGCCAATGCTGCAGTTTGAATAAAGTGCCGATGAAGAGCACTGAAAGCGCTATGTAGAAAACAGGTCTAAGTGGTAAAATCCTTTTCATGTTATTCCACTATTTCTCCCCTGCCTGATAAGAGATACATCACGGCCATCCTGATGGCGACGCCGTTCTCTACCTGATCGAGGATGATGGATTGTTTGCTGTCGGCTACGTCGGAGTTTATTTCCACTCCCCTGTTGATGGGGCCGGGGTGCATGATCAGTATTTCTTTTTGCAGGCTGTCGAGCATCTGCCTGTTCACGCCGTAGTAGAGCGAGTATTCACGGAGCGTTGAAAAGAGCGGCTTGTGCTGGCGCTCCAGCTGTATGCGGAGTACGTTGGCTACCTCGCACCATTCCAGTGCTTTCCCTACATTATACTCAACTTTCACACCTAGTTCCGCAATGTGCTTTGGTATCAGTGTCGGCGGGCCTGCAACCATCACTTCTGCTCCCAGTTTACTGAGGCAGTAGATATTAGAGAGCGCTACGCGTGAGTGCATTATGTCACCGAGTATTGCCACCCGTTTTCCTTTTATATTTCCGAGTTTCTCGCGAATGGAGAAAGCATCGAGTAAGGCTTGTGTGGGATGCTCGTTGGTGCCGTCGCCTGCGTTGATGATGCTGGCATCTATGTGATTGGCAAGAAACCAGGGTGCTCCGCTGGCAGAGTGGCGCATCACCACCATGTCTACTTTCATGGCCAGGATGTTCTGCACGGTATCTATCAGCGTTTCACCTTTGGAAACTGAGGAGCCGGAGGCTGAGAAATTGATAGTATCAGCACCCAATCGTTTTTCGGCAAGTTCAAATGATATGCGTGTCCGGGTTGAGTTTTCAAAGAATATGTTGGCAATGGTAGTGTCACGTAGTGCGGGTACTTTCTTTACCTGCCTTTGCAGCAGGTCTTTAAATGTGTCAGCGGTCTGGAAAATGAGCTCAATATCCTGCGGTAGCAGTTCTTTGATCCCAAGGAGATGTTTTACAGATAATGACATGTACCGTTTCTTTTGCTCGTTACTCGATACTGGATTCTCGATGCTCGATTATTTTCTTTTTACTTTATTCTTTTACTTTTTTCTTTACTCACCCTGGTCTAAAAGTACTACTTCGTCCTTTCCGTCTTTTTCCTTCCAGTAAACCTTTACTTTCTGTGTTATGATGGTATCTATGGTTTGTCCTACATAGTCGGGCTGTATGGGTAGTTCCCTGCTGAAGTGACGATCAATCAGCGTCATCAGTTCTACTCCGTTTGGTCTGCCATAGGCCATCAGTGCATCCATGGCGGCGCGTATTGTGCGGCCTGTGTGTAGTACATCATCTATCAGCACCACGTTGCGGCCTTCTATACTAAAGCTGATATCCGTCGGTTCAGGCAAGTGAATACTCCCCTGGTGAACATCGTCACGGTGGAAGGTAATGTCAAGCTTACCGTAGTCAATATGTTCCTGTGCTGTAATAGACCTGAGCAGCTTCACTATCCTGTCGGATAAAAGTACTCCCCTCGGCTGAATGCCGATAATGGCGGTATTCCCGAAATTTTGGTGATTTTCAACGAGTTGATGTGCCAGCCGCTGCAGCGTGATATTCAGTTGAGTATTGTCCAGCAGGGTCTTCAAATATGGAATATTTGACCCCAAAAATAAAAAAACCTCCGGGGATTACGAATTACTAAGGGAAAAATGTTTCTGATAGCCCTATTGGCTCTATCGGAATGCCTAGCTTCGCGGCGAATAAAGGAGGTTTTGAGATGAACAATGCTACTTTCCATGCGATAAACGGCTTTTTTGAACAATATGCGCAGGCCCTGGAGCAGTATGACACCAAACACCTGGCTATGCACTACTCCGTACCCTGCAGCATGCTGGCAGATGACTCTGCCAGTCATTTTACCGACTTCAGCAAGCTGGAGGGATTTTTTAACCAAGGCGCCAATTTCTACAAGCAATTCGGGATAGCACATGCGAGACCCGAGGTATGGAATAAACAGTCCATTTCTGAACGAATTGCGCGGGTGAAAGTGAACTGGCAGTACTATGATGGCCTGAACCAACCGATCTACAACTGCGACTATTTCTACATACTGAAACTTGATAAGAATGATCAGTGGAAAATAGAACTGTCCGTTTCGATCAATGAGCGGGAGCGGCTGGATGAATGGCAAAAAAAATCATAACTGATCTTTATTTCCGGTTTTGCAATTTTGAGCAGGCGGGAATGCCCGCCAGTACTACATTTCTTATTTTTTTGTTACCGATTCTGTACCGCTATCTTTCCGGTTATTTACCGCTTTATTACCGGTTTGTTTCCGATTCATTTCCGGTCGTTACTGATTTGTTACCGACTAGCTGACTCTCATTGACCGAACAGGTGACGCGTACTGACGGCTTAGAGTTCTGTGCAGACGCTTTGTGTCGAAACGTGCGTACTGACAGTCTGTAGCTTGTATAAGCTGCATGGGTTTATGTCAAAGAACTGATGTAAAGTTACGATGAAGTGAGTTGCATTCGAACAAACGGGTGTGTTTATGTGGGAAACTTTTTGATGGCCGCTAACAAGAAAACTACCCGTCGATAATGGCGGAACAAGCGTAAGTTGCGCGATATCCCGGCTGTTAAGCTCTGCCATTGCAAGTTTGTTGATTGTTAGATGCTGATTTCTATCTATATTTAGAAACGCAACGCAAAACAACAATGAACAAAAAGCAATTCACTTTTGAGAGGGTAATGATGATAGACGACAATGCCGTTGACAGGTATGTGGCGCTGTACGTAATGAAGAAGTATGCTTTTGCCCGGGAAGTGCTTGAATTTGACATGGCTACTGAAGCGTTGAGCTATCTCCAAC
>CAMPKR010000157.1 GCA_946887345.1 uncultured Bacteroidota bacterium
TCTACGACCTTTCCGACACCGACCAGCAGAATTACATTAACTGGATCTACGAAGCGTCTAAGGAAGAAACGAAAATTCAACGTATAGCAACATCAATTGAAAAATTGCTGCTCAAAATGCGCTTCTATGATAAATTTTCAAAAAAATAGTCACTGTCGTTCGATTAGACATTGATTTACAACTGTTTACCTTTTAGTTCAGGATTTATCTGTTTTTACCGTTTTATGACGGTAGATTTTTTCTTTTAGAAAGCTTAGGTTTGTGTTCGCACTATGGCTACCGTATGCAAATACTACCTTTTCAATGGATTTCACTCCCAATAGAGATAAGGGGTCAATTCAGAATAGTACAAAAGCAAACACCGCAGGCAAAAGCGGCCTTGCCCGAACGAGAGATTAACTGCCTGATGACAGTAAAAGATATCAGGGTTTTAGAAAATATTGATGAACACATCCTTTGCGATTGGTTTATCTGACAATGAAAAATATCGCAGCTCCTACTGCGGCACCTATGAGTATGAAAATTAATACCGGCTCCATTGCCGGTATTTTTTTGCGGTATGATTTTTTAGCTATATCTAAAAAGTTCCCGTTATGACTCCTGCTGAAGTAAAAAATGTACTTGAAACGAGCATGCATGAACATCGAAAGATTGCTATTAACTATAAAGACGGCGAAAGCCACTTCGGTTGGATCACGGAGCCCAATGATACACTCAATACTAAGATCGTTCTTATGATAGACGGCACTGTACCACATACAGTAGACTTGGAAAAAGTAGCCAGTGTAGAACTCACCAATGAATACTTTTAAATGAAAAAAACTGAGTTTTTCACGGCCAATACCCCGGCAGAACTCCAGCTAAATGTCAATAGTTGGCTGCAAGAGCATAAGGAAATTGGAATTATCGACTCAGGTATGACTCTTGCCCGTGAAAAAGACAAAGTCGTCTACAGCTTTTATATTCTTTACGAATCTGTTGAAACAGCCACTTCTGCTACCATAGCTGCACAAATGGAAAACGTGCTACCGGAACAGGAATCCCTTTCCGAAACCAGCGACTCGCAGCTCCAATAAACACTCTTTTACTATACTGATAATATTGTCCCGCTTATGTCGGGACTATTTGTTTTAGCTATATTCGCCCTGGTAATTTCCTTTGAGATGAAACGCGTTCACTACATATCGTTCCTTGCTATACTGGCTTTTTTATTGCCCTCCTGCGGGCCCCGGAAAGCCCCTGGGCCGGGCACTGAAGCTACAACAGACACGGCCGCTGCAAACATAGAGCTCTACCTCACCTCACGCGAATCCACCGATTCAACTCTCTGCAACAACGCTGCTATGCTGGAAACTGATTGTGGCATAGAGGACTTCTATTTTACCTTAAAGGGCAATGTACTACAGCGCATGTACTGCAAAGACGAAGAAGAAATTGCCTGGATGACCGGCAAATATCGTGTCGGTGACTCAGGATTGATATGCCAGATGGATAAAGTCTACCTGCTAAGCCTCTCAAAAACAGGTGATACTACCAATTATGATCGCGGTCGCTTTATGGAGCTAAGCAGTAAAGAACCGTTTATGCTTCAAAAGTCCTCCTGCGCAGGTATCAGCTTTATCAAGCACTATAATGAACAGCAGCGCCTGTACGCACAGAAAAACGGGCGATCTTCTGTTTATGGAAGGATCTATTTTGAGCAAAAGGAACATGAGGCGCAGATGCTGGCAGAGCTGCGCAAAGTAAAAGCACTTAGCGGGCTGTAGCGGATTGGAATGTAGTAAACGGTTGGGTTAGAACGCCGTTCTCGGTAAGACAAACCAGTTCTTTAGAGCGGGAAAAATTGATATAACCAAGGTCTTGAAGTAAACGGAGCTTCTTTTCAACCTCCTCCCTCTTGTCATTCGCATGGGAGGCCAGCACTTCTATACCGATGCCGTTATATGCCTCTCCTGAGCATAAATTCTGTAAGATACCGTGGACTTCCTGTAAGCTAGCCATAAAAACTGCTTTAAAACGTTAAATGATGCAGGTCTGGCCGAAGAGTAAAAATAAATCCGCAGAAAAGGAGGTAACAACCGATCTGATTAAACTACTTACCTGTTTTAAACCTAAGGCAAAAACTATCGGAAGAAATGGTTCGTAACTTGAGATAGAATAATGTCGAAGCTATCTGTAAGTTAGTACTTTTCCCGATATGATCCAATTATTTTTTTTCAAACCGTTGAAACACCTGCCATTACCTTTCACTCAGCATTCATCACAATTGTCTGCTTAGCCGCTCCTTACACAATTCATACCCCTGCTTGCGAAAGTAGGCAGCCGCAACAATATTGGATGCCCAATGATCCAGTTCCAATGTGTCTATTGAAAGCTTCTTCGCTATCTCTTCAGCTTTCTTTAGAAGCGCTTCACCAACACCCTGTTTTTGAAATTGTTCCAGCACAGCTATCTGGTCTACATACATAAAGCGGCGACCGTGGTGAAAGGCATTCTCTTCCACCTGTTTCACAAAGATGATGATATAGCCTGCTGCCTTATCTCCCTGCCAGGCAACAAATGCCCTGCAGCTTTTGTCTTCAAAAAATAAACGCAGGGCACCGGCGATGGTTTTATGATCAAATGGCTTAAAAATATGCGGGTGCATACGGTGATGCAGTTGCTGCACCTCATCATTCAGTGCGGCCAGTAGCTCAATGTCCCGGGTTTCTTTTAGTTGTATCATTTGCCAACCTGTTGAAAATAAAAAACCCGCCTTCTAAGGGCGGGATGAAAATAATTTCTCACAATTATCTACATATGCATCCGCCCCGCTATCCCGCGATAACAGTAGTACGAATTACGATAAGCAGATCCTTGTCTCATTAGTTCGAAGATAAATTATTTATTCCATTTTACGATACAGGGGCTCGCTATGCTTGTGGTAGCCCAGCTTTTCATACACCGGTGCGCCTTCCCTGGTAGCCAACAGCTCGAAGGCCGTAATACCTTGCCCCCTTGCCCGGTCCATCAGGCGGCCGAGAAGGATACTACCAATGCCCCTGCGGCGATACTCGGGCAGGGTATACATGTTCATCACATAGGCAACCCTCCCGGAAGGATTCTTGAAACTCCCCTCCTGCTCACGTATTACTATGCCACCAATGGCTGCAGCCCGCTCTCTATCCCACGCTATCTCGCATAGATAATCGTTGCTGATTGCCGCGGCATAGTAACTGCTGAGATTTTTCCGCAGTTCCTCTATTTCAGTTTCTTCTGCCTTTCCCAGTATATCCTCCAGGAATGCGATGCGCATTTCTGTCATTAGCGGTACATCTGCATGTGTAGCCGCTTTATATGCTATGCTCATTATGCTGATCTCTTTATTTTATTTTCCGGGCGAAGACATACTCGGCAAATCCCAGCAGGTCCCAGAATACGCTGCCCTGCACTTTGCCAAGTCTCCGCTTGTACTGAAACGCCCGAACCGGAATTGTTAGTATATAAAACCAGGAGCGCCTTGTTCCCGAAGAAATGATTTCAAAACCGTTTGCCCTTAGCAACCCGCTCAGTTCTTTTACGCTGTATATACGCACATGTGTAGGGTCATCGTAAAAATTGAGGGATCCCGGCATAGAGGGCAGTTGGGTGCTCCTCTGCCCGGGATACTCTATGTACATGTATCCCCCTTGCTTCAGTTTGGCAGCTATGCCCTCCAGCACCTTGTCGCCATTGTGCAGGTGCTCTATTACGTGGGTCATGTTCACATAATCGTATTGTCCATCGGGTATCTCCGAGAAGTTGAGCTGGGTAAGGTCCATTTTGTAGAACTTCTCCGGCGCCGCTACATCTGCCTCTGCATATTCATAGTCATGGTTCAGGTCTACACCATGGTAAGTACACTCCGGGAAAACGTCCCTGGTACGCGAGGGTGAACCATTGCCCGAGCCCAGGTCAAGAATGGTGAAAGGACTTCCCTTCATGGCTTTTTGCATGAAGTAAAACTTGGGTGTCCGGGTATGTATGTATTTAAGCAGGGGCGACATGAAATCTCAGCAAATTCCAAGATAACTATAATTTGTATTTTTAATCATGAGCAGTATGTCAAAAAGCAGAATACAGAATCGACCGGACCAGCTCCACAAACGGCGTAATCTGCGTCGGGCTTCTACAGCCGCAGAAACAGCACTTTGGCAGCTATTGCGCAACGGTCAACTGCATGGCAAAAAATTCCGGAGGCAACACGGGATCGAAAATTTCATTGTTGACTTTTACTGCTCCACAGAACACCTGGTCATAGAACTCGACGACGATGTACATAACGACCCTCTCCGTTCCGAATATGATATGAGTCGGCAGCAGCGTCTGGAAGAACTTGGATTTAAAGTCCTACGATTTCAAAACAAAGCAATCCTGGATAGCACGGAGGCCGTATTGGGTATCATTTTTGCAGCATTTTCAGGCAACGGCTGATATTATTTAAATCCCCCTCCTTGCTAAAGAGGGGTTAGGGGAGGTAGACTACAGCGGCCGGGCAGATCAAAACGAGTAAACAATTAACTAATTTTAAAAATGCACTTCCGCGAAGCCACCACAGCAGATATACCGCAAATACAGCTGGTACGGAACGCCGTTAGAGAAAATGTACTCTCCGACCCCACCCTGGTAACCGATGCCGACTGCGAAGAATTTATCACAAGGCGTGGCAAGGGCTGGATTTGCGAAATAGGCAACGCCGTCGTCGGCTTCTCAGTCGCCGATCTGCACGATAATAATATCTGGGCGCTATTTGTTGATCCCGCCTATGAAGGCCGCGGCATAGGCTATAAACTGCATCAGCTAATGCTGGACTGGTACTTCGCCCAAAACAAAGAGCATGTATGGCTGAGCACAGAACCCGGCACCCGGGCAGAGGCCTTCTACAGGAAGGCCGGCTGGCGCAAAGTGGGCACTCACGGAAGGAATGAGGTCAAATTCATGATGACCTATCCTGAATGGGTAATGCACAAGCGTGGTGGCGGTTCCTTTATATACATCTGAGCCGTTTTCACCGCAAAGCTTAACACTGCAGCCTGCCCCGGTGGCGGGCTTTTGCTGTAACTTTATATAGTGAAAAAAAAAGAGCTGAAACGGATAATAGCTGGCCGGCTCGCCAACATAAAGGAAATCCTTTTACGGATACTGATAGCCACCGGGGAGGACGTACACAAGCTGCGGACCAACTATAAAAAACTCCGCTCCCTCATACGCCTAGCCCGTCGCGGACCGGCTGCAGGTAAGGATCTGCGGCTTTCGGCTGACCTTAAACAGCTCTACCATTGTGCCGGCGACCTGCGCAGCCTGCAACTGCACTACAAGCACTTAGAGCCTTTTGTTGGCCACAACCACTACCTGGAAGATGTTACTGAACGGATTCAAAAAGCTAAACTGGCACTGCTGCAGCAAAGCCAGTACTTTGATGCCGGTGCCGAACTAAAGCGGCTGGACGCACAGCTGCCGGAAAAGATATCCCCCAAGACTCTTCGCAAATTCATCGGCAAAAAAGAAGCTGCCATCAATAGGGATGTACAGATCAACGATGAGAACCTCCACACCGACCGCAAACTGCTTAAGGACATTACCTATGTCGTTGAAGAAACAGGAGCGAAGCCGGGAAAATATTTCCCGCTGGCGGGAAAGAAGGACCTGCAGGAACTAAAACAGCTAAGCGACAAGCTAAATACCCACCAGGATCTGGCTGTGGACCTCTCCCTCCTCCACTCCTACTATATCGCACACCTGCCATTGGCTGATAAGACCGGGCTGGCCGAGGTGGAACTCCGCTGGCTGGAGAAGAAGCGTGCGGTAAGAGACGAGGTATTATTCTTCTTGTGAAGTTAGAGTCTTTGTAACGCTTGCTTGGTGTTTTAATATAGTCTAGCTTTAGATCAGCAATATCATCGCTATGAGAAGAACTGCTATGCAGTCACTGATCTTGTTTACAATTTGCTGCCTTGCAAATTTCGCAGGCGCTCAAAACATCTATGCTCGGCCCTTTTCAGATTCCACCAGCAAACGGAAAATTGAAGGATTCAAGAATTCGGTTAAGCTCCATTTTGGAGTATTC
>CAMPKR010000158.1 GCA_946887345.1 uncultured Bacteroidota bacterium
TGGCAATGGCTACCACAACAAGAGCCTGCACATGGCTATCACCAATACAGGCACTAAGGCTATACAGGTTCAGATTGATCCCGCACTGATTTTCCGTCCCGATGATACTTCTTACCAGGATTTTGTCCTTGCGGGAACGGATCTTATCGTGCTCAGGGCCAAAGCTACGGTCGAACTGGAAAGCCAGGTATTCTGCGGCAAGAGTTATGCGTCTGCGCCCTCCCGCAATCTCAATTTCACCTTTCTTAAAGCCGGGGATGACATCATGGTCAAGGTCATGGGATTCATCAACCAATATAAATTATACGATGGGTTAGGTCAGGATGCTATCTGGGCACTTACCAACAGGCATGAACTTCACGGCGTGTGGGATGGCAACAGGCCTGAGATTTCGAAAAAGTTGATCGACTATATGGCTTCCGTCACAGGCTGGGCCGTTCCCGACTACTACAAGGAATATGCGCTTAATCCCCGCGGCAATGGACCCGTAGCTGCACCGAAGGCCTTAAAAATGCTCGCCAATTTCGATTGGAAGCTTACAGAACCCAAAACGCTCACGCTGGGCATCTACGACAAGGAAGGCAAAATGCTGCAACCCGTTGTCGAAAACCAGGAGTTTGGTAAGGGCGGCCATAGGGTACGGGTAGAGTTCGAAGCGGAAGATGTGCCCGCTGGCATGTACTACATACGTCTTATGGACAATGTTACAGTCATGAAGGAACTGGCAGTAGAAGTTGACTAGAATTTTATAGATTTTTTAAGACCGCTAAAAGTTATATTTGCCAAGAACAATCGAACATTATGTCTCTACTGAACGGAAGCAACAAGAAAGGGAAGAAGGGAAAGAACGAACCCAAGAACAATAATGCCGCCACAAACAAATTTGCCGGTAAGGCCAATAGCAAAGGTGCTGGCAACAAAAGTGCTATTCGCACCGGGGGCACCAGGGGTAGCTAATCAGATCAGGCTGAACCGGCCGTCTTTGTCAAATACATATTTCGACAAAGGTGCTCTGGATACATATAGTGTATCCCCTTCACAGCATTGCATATACATTGCAGCCTCCACCTCGTAGTGCATATAGTTGGGGTCGTCAAAAGAGAAGAAGTACTCGCCGGTATGTTCAAAATACCTCTTCGATACGATAGTGTAAGGCACCATTTCTTTCACACCGTTTTCAATATCTCTTTTGAATCTTAAAATGCGCTTACTGTATATCCTGCTGCCAGCAATTGCCAGCGTTCCGCATAAAAAAGCAATGTTCACCAGGTACATAGCTTCCCGGCTGATCGGTTTATCAAAACTATCTTCTTTGTAAACCCTGTGTGTTCCATACTGGGTCCGGTAATCTATTCTGAAGCAGCAGAGAAATGCAATTAGCATGATAAGGCCGTAAGAGCGCAGAAAGGTCCTCCTGCGAGTGCTATATATGTCGATGAGATGTTCCTTTTCTGAGTCTGTCAGGGGTAAGGTCTTCAGCGTTTCGGCCATACCTAAATATACGAAACACTGCGTCAGTTTATTGCTTCTTAGTCGATTGCAGCACAGAACCACCACTATAGTCCCTGCCCGCATCGGGCTTTGCATCATTTTCTTTCATTTCCAGTTGCACATTCACCTTCGTGTTTTGCCAGGCTTTTATAGGCACATTGTTTACCCAGGTATGCCTGTAGTCGCCGTATATTACCTGTATTTTATAGGTGCCGGCATACATCCGGTTGGTCAGGTAGCTGCCATCGCGTTCCGTAATGGCCGAACCGATTATTTCATCTCCGTTATATACAAACACATCCGCCTCGTATACAGGTCGCCCTTGTTCATCGGTTACTTTCCCGGTCAGGGTGCCCTTTGGTTCCTGTGCCGTTATCGGTACACTAAAAAGGAGGCATAAAGCGATCATCAGCTTTTTCATAAGCTCTGCATTTGACATTAAGTTACTAAAAAACATTATGCCACAAAAGGGGCAATAGAAATTGCCCCCTGCTTTTCAAACGTATATCCACTGCTAGTGAAGTAGCACAAATTTCCCGCTAAGCCATTTATCCGGCTCATATTGATATTTAATGAAGTAGGTTCCTGATGGAAAGTCCGATACGTCTATCGTGCTTCTACCGCTTTCTTCAGCGTCAAACTGCAGCAATAGCTTACCACTTACATCACTCACATAGAACAGTCCTTTCACGTTTTGGTATTCCAGGTGTATGATGCCGGTGCTGGGGTTAGGGAAAAATTTCCAGCGGATAGAGGTCTGCATATTATCCTGTCCATCTGTCTTCAGGCTGCTATCTCTTGTAGCCAAGGTATCGGGCTCAAGGGCTTTTGTTATTAGGCCTGTGTCTGCTGTCCTCACCTCAGGCGCTTGGCAACCCTGTGTATAAGAGAACTGGTAGATGATCCTGTACACCAGCATATTCATATATTCCACATCAAATTTATCCGTGCTCGGCTCTATATGCGATCCGCCAATTCCGCTATGGTCGGTCAGGAAGAGGTAGGTGCCGTTAGTGGCCAGCGCCATACTGCGCATCAGGAATTCTGTGTTTTTATCTATACCACTGCAGGCAATCGGTACCAGGCGTATGCCCTGTTGCGCGTATTTATAAGTCAGTGCCTTTATCCTTTGCACGGTACTCCTGCGCTCGCCATGGGGTGGGGCGTCCAGCACCAGGAACGCTATCCGGGCTATTGCTTCATCTCTCCATTTCAGCCTGTTAAGGGCTTCATCCAGTGCATCATCAACGCCTTCTGGTGTATCACCGCCGCCGCCCGCACCATTCGATCTGATAAATTCCATCACTTTATTTATGTCGCCATCCAGTTGGGAGTACTTCGTTACATATTCATCTCCTGCATCGCGGTAGAAGACCCCTCCTATCTGCAGATCATGATCGGGTAGGGAGTCCTTCACGCGTCTTACTATATCAGTCAGCTCGGCTTTCAGATATTCTATTTCATCGCCCATACTTCCGGTGGCATCTACTATAAAGGCCACGTCTACTTCTTTTGGCGTATGGCAGTTCTCTGCGATCTTCATCGTATTGATACCCTTGCCGAAGGTCTTCAGGTTGTTGAGCGTGTATCGCTTTCCGTTGTAGAATATATCTGCCGATAGCTTTTTTACACCGTCGCCGTCTATAAACATATTTGCCCATAGTTCTGCTTTACCGGTGTTGTCTGTCACCGACTCCCACAATACATCGTCCGATCCTTTCATCATTAGTTTCACCTTTGCATTGTGTACAGGCTTCAGTGCATTGTTGCTGACTACCACTGTGTACCGGTGTTTGGGCTTTATCTCCCAGTTCTTGCTATATGCATCCAGTTCCCTGCTGCTGATATCTTTCCACAGGTCCCATTTGCCAAAGTCATTGACTTCTCCGCTGGTTAGCTTTCCTGCACTTATTACCGGGCTTGCTGCCGGCACGGGCTCAATGGGGCGGGACCCCACCCTTTCATAATCTCGTATCGGTTCGCTGCCTCGTATGCTTGCTCCGTCTATATACATCACATCTCCTGCGCTGCGGCTCCCTCCCGCACTTATGCCTCCGTCACGTCCTCCACTTCTGAGGCCGGGCCCATGAGATGTTACACTTCTATCAATGCTTATTGAAGGCATATGCTTTATATCTTCTCCGCGGAGAAGATTTCTTACAGGGCCATCAGCTATCCTCGGCGCTTCATATTTTATCACTACCTCTTCCAGTTTAGATGGTTCAAAGGCGATATTCACAACGGTAATCCTGTTTTTCTGTACTGTTATATCCATTACTCGCCTGTTCTTATAACCACCATAGCGGCTTACCAATTCATACTTTCCCTGTTGAAGCGGCTTAACCGTATAGAAGCCATCATGATCGCTCGCCGTGCCTCCTCGCTTTATCCCCCCTGAAAACACCTCTATAATGGCTCCTATTACCGGCTCGCCTTTGTCATCGGTTACCTTACCCTCTATACTACCCCGGTCCTGTCCGTAAACACCCAGGGGAAGAAGCAGGTAAATAAGCAGGATAAAATATAAGGTTCTCATATCTGTCGATTTTAAAGTGTTATCAAACAGGCTGCCTTTAACTGCAAGACGAAACACAGCCATATTTTACATAGTTCACTTTTTTAAATGCAGCCATAGCATATATCGTTTTCTCTACCTCCCATTATTCCCGTAATTTTGCATAGTATTTTGACTATGAGTGAAGTGACTACAACGCCACCTGTCCTTACCGCTAAGGACTTTGCTACCGACCAGGAAGTACGCTGGTGCCCCGGTTGCGGCGACTATTCCATACTGAAGCAGGTACAAACTATTTTACCTCAAACAGGTATCGCACGGGAGAACATCGTTATCATTTCCGGCATCGGCTGTAGCTCGCGTTTCCCTTATTACATGAATACTTTTGGCATGCACTCCATTCACGGACGTGCAACAGCCATCGCTTCAGGGTTGAAGGCTACCAGGCCTGAGCTTAGCGTATGGATAGTAACCGGCGATGGTGATAGTTTAAGCATCGGTGGCAATCACACGATCCATCTGCTGCGCAGAAATTTCAATGTGAACATTCTTTTGTTCAACAACCAGATCTATGGTCTTACCAAAGGCCAATATTCTCCTACCTCAGAAGAAAATAAAGTAACCAAATCTACTCCCGCTGGTAGTCTGGACCATCCGTTCAATCCTTTAGCGCTCGCCCTCGGTGCCGATGCTTCTTTCATCGCCCGTAGTATGGATCGCGATCCTAAACACCTGCAGGCAATGCTCCTGCGTGCCAATCAGCATCATGGCGCTTCTTTATTAGAGATTTACCAGAACTGCAACATCTTCAACGATGGTGCTTTCGAAATATTTACCGAAAAAGGTTCGAAACCCGAAGAAGCACTCTTCCTGGAGCAGGGCAAACCCCTGATCTTCGGTGCCGACAGGAACAAGGGTATCCGCCTCGAAGGTTACAGACCTGTGGTGATCAACCTTGGTGAAGGAATGAATGCGGATGACCTCTGGGTTCACGACGAGCACGATTTCTACAAAGCACAAATACTCACCCGTCTTTTCGACGATCCTTCCAAAGAAGGTCACTTCCCGCGTCCGTTTGGCGTATTCTATGCTGCTGAGCGTGCTTGCTACGAGGATAGCATGGAGTTGCAGATAGAAGAGATAATAGCCAGGAAGGGCTTCGGCGACCTTGATACACTCCTCCAGGGAAAGGAAACCTGGACTATCGAATAGAGGGATATAACATCTCCGCAATATTAAGAAATGTGAATAGTGCAATAGCTCTTGTTTCTTGACGGTTCACTATGCGCAGAATCAGCGTATCTCTGCTGGCTATGTCCTTGTTTCGTTTTTTTTACCTTTTTGATTTTTACTTTTTACTTTTGAATTTGTAAATGGCGATCAAAAAGCTGGCGGGACAAACTATGTGGTATGGAGTAAGCTCCATACTCGCTCGCTTTCTTAACTATCTCCTTACTCCTTATCTCACTCGTTTTCTCTCAACAGCTGCTTATGGGGAAATGGGCCTGATCTATTCGGCCATTCCTTTCATCACCAATATCTTCAGCTATGGAATGGAAACTACATTTTTCCGTTTTACCAATAAGGAAGATGATGATCAGAACGTATATAACACCACGGGCCTGTCGCTCATCTTCACGACATTGCTGTTTACTGCAATTCTTCTGCTCTTCGATCAGCCTATTGCCAGCTTGCTCCGTGTAGATGCCCACCCTGAGTTCATCCGCTGGTCTGCTTATATCATTGCCCTTGATACATTGGCGCTGATGCCTTTCTCCAAACTGAGAAATGACAACAGGCCCCGCAAATATGCTATGATCAAAGTGGCGAACATCATCGTCAATATCACCATGACGGTGTTCTTCTATTCAGTCTTGCCTGGTATAGCTGCCACTTCCCCGGATAGCTTTCTTGCATCATGGTATATTCCCGGCCTCGGAGTAGGATATGTTATCATTGCCAATCTCATCGCCTCGGCTATCACTCTTTTGCTTTTACTACCGGAGATCCTTGCCATCAAGCCAAAGTTTGACAAACGCCTCTGGCGCGAGATGATTA
>CAMPKR010000159.1 GCA_946887345.1 uncultured Bacteroidota bacterium
ACATCTTCACCTTCTGTCTTGCGGGCTTTTTCCCTCTGTCCCCAGGTATATACTTTGTCGCCAAATTCACGCTCAGCCAGTTCATAACCCCAGTTTTTAAAGCCGCCTTCGGTGAACTTCATAATATTACCCTTATGTACCAGGGTTACAGAGGGGCGGTTGTGCTCCATCGCGTATTTTATCGCGGCACGTATCAGTCTCTCCGATCCGTCCTTCGATACCGGCTTCACACCAAATGAAGTGCTCTCCGGGAAGCGCACCTTTTTTATCGCTCCCAGTTCAGTAAGGAACTCACGCATTTTCTGCGCTTCCGGGCTGTCGTAGTTGAACTCGATACCTGCGTATATATCTTCGGTGTTCTCGCGGAAGATGACCATGTCCACTTTCTCAGGATGGGTAACAGGCGAGGGCACACCATGGAACCAGGTCACAGGACGAAGACAAACGAACAGATCCAGTTCCTGTCTCATAGCCACATTCAGCGAACGTATACCGCCACCTATCGGTGTTGTCAGCGGTCCTTTTATTGATACCAGGTATTCTTTAGCAGCATCCAGTGTTTCCTTCGGCAGCCATTCACCTGTTTGGTTGAAAGCCTTTTCACCTGCCAGTATTTCTTTCCATTCTATTTTGCGCTTGCCGCCGTAGCTTTTTTCTATGGCTGCATCCAGCACACGCTTGCTCGCGCTCCATACATCGGGACCAATACCGTCTCCTTCTATAAAGGGTATGATAGGATTATCGGGTACATTCAGTTGGTTATTGGCACCCATCGTTATCTTCTGAGAACTCATAATATCTGGCTTAAATTATTTGTTATTTTGCGCGCGAAGTTAAGGTAAAACAGGGTAGGATAGAGGAGAAAATTGTAATAAATACGGTATGCGAAAAGATTAGAATATATACGCTTTACATCTTGTATTTGCTCCGTAGGAGCTACGGCTTTGTAGCAAACGAAAATAAAAAATGGTCATGCCCTAGCGGGGCTACCCGACAGCATATCCTGGTGCATCTTCTAGATCAAAAGGATCGTGGTTTCAACTCTTGCCCCGTTGGGGCTACCCAACAGCAGATCATGGCCCATCTTCCGCATCAAAAGCTTCATGGTTATACATTCCCCTTTTCCAGGGTAAATCCGAATGAAGATCCCACACCTACTTTGCTCCGCACATTCACCGTTTGTCCGTGTGCTTCAATGATGTGCTTCACTATGGCCAGTCCCAGCCCCGTACCACCTATAGCACGGCTGCGGCTTCTGTCAGCTCTGTAAAACCGCTCAAAGATGCGAGGTAAATGCTCCTCAGCTATTCCTGGGCCTTCGTCAGATACTTCTGTGAAAACATGCTTGCCGTCTATCTCGTATACGCCGGTGGTAATGGTTGCATTCTCAGGACCATACTTAATGGCGTTTTCTATCAGGTTAACAAGTACTTGCCTGATCTTCGTTTTGTCCGCATTTACAGATATCGGCCGTTCTGTTCCTTTTTTTATTTCCAGCTGCACGTTCTTCTCTGCCGCGCGAAGTTGCATTTCTTCATATACTTCCTTTACCAGTTCCTGCATCACGAAGGTCTCTTGTACGATAGGTATGCGTCCGGATTCCAGTTTTGATATCTCATCCAGGTCGTCTACCAGGCGGGCTAGCCGCTCCACGCTTTTTGCAGCATTGCCCAGGAACTTCTTGTTCACGTTCGGGTCTTCAAGCGCTCCTCCCAGCAGTGTATCCACATATCCCTGCACACTAAATATAGGCGTACGCAGCTCATGGGCCAGGTTCATCAGGAATTCCTTCCTGAACTGCTCATTGGCACGCAGCATATCTATCTCATCTTTTTTCTGGTTGGCCCACCGTGCCACATCTACACTCACTTCGTCAATAGATTTCTGTGGCAGAATCGTCTCGTAGAAGAACTCTTCTTTCTTGGTGGCCTTCGTTTGGTAAATGAATTTGTATATCAGCTTTATCTTCCGGTAAATGAAGCGCTGGAGGGTGTAATGATACAGGTAGTAAATGATAATGAAAGTGACGCCGAATACTATCAGGGGTATATACCATTCCGGCCTGAATACCAGGCTCATCAGGGCGTTTACAGTAGAAATGATCAGCGCTGTAATGAACGATAAGAGTTGAGGGGATAGATTTTTGGCATCGAGGAACGACATACAACACTAAACTACTCCATTTCAAACTTATAACCTACTCCCTTCACGGTGGTTATAAGGTCTATACCCACCTTCTGGCGGATCTTGCGGATGTGGACGTCTATTGTGCGGTCGCCTACTATTACGTCGGTACCCCAAACGCGTTGCAGTATCTCGTTGCGGAGGAAAACCCTGCCCGGCTTCGAGGCCAGTAATTGCAGCAGTTCAAATTCTTTCTTGGCAAGCAGGATTTCTGTGCCTTTGTATGTTACTGTAAATTTGGTCTTATTGATCTCTAGCTCACCGAATACCAGTTTTTCTTCCTTGTCGTCATCCTTTTTGAACCTTCTCAGTGCTGCCGATATACGGGTATTAAGCAGCTCAGGCTTTATCGGTTTGGCTATGTAGTCGTCAGCTCCCAGTTTCAATCCTTCTATTTCCGAACGCTCATCGCTGAGGGCTGTAAGAAAAATAATGGCTGTCTGGTCAAACTCCTGCATCTGCCTCAGTTCTTTCATGGTCTCGCGGCCATCCTTTACAGGCATCATTATATCCAGCAAAATGAGGTCGGGACGGAAATCTTTGGCCTTTCTTATAGCCTCCATTCCATTCCGGGCAGTGGAGATTGCATAGCCCTTGCTTTTCAGATTGTAGCTTAAGAATTCTACTATATCCGGCTCGTCGTCTACTATCAGGATTTTACCCGGTAATACTTCCATATTTGTTTCCTGCAATTCGGACACAATATTAGAATTAATGCGTGTTAACAATGAGAAATGCCACGTTATCTAATTGTTACCAATTACGATAGCGTGGCATTAATTTACAACTGTTTTCCAACCTATTTCAGCGTCACGTTTCCTGCGCCTATCCTGTAGCCTTCATTGAATATTTCTATCCTGTAAGCACCCTTCTGGTAGTTGCTTCCCTGGTGCCAGTCCACTGTCACATTGCTCACGGGCTGCCCCTGAGTCAGTGCCACTTGTTTGGCCAGTGTGTAGTTCAGCGAAGACCCATCAGAAAGCTGTGTTACCCCCGATCCGTAGGCCGCATTGCTCAGTGCATTTCCATCAGGTCCTGTTATACGCAGGAAGATGTCTTTGTTGCCGCTTTCGGCTATACGGTTCTCATCTATGTCAAAGGTGATGCGCATCAGGTCTACACGCTTAGCCTTTTCTGTAGTGTTTTCTTTTTTGCCTCCTTTACGCAGGTCTATCGGTGCCATGCGGATGTTAGAGGCATGCAGCACAGAGCCAACTTTCTTCAGAGCAATATTCTGCGTTACTGTGGAATCACGCTCATGCGCCAGTACCTCGTTCTTGTTGCTCAGGTCCGTGTTCTCAGTTTCCAGTTGGGCTATGCGCTCTTCATAGTCCCTGGTAGTGGTCTGCAGGCGGGCTATCAGCGTACGTGCCTTAGCCAGGTCACCTTCTGTGGCATTCTTGTTCTTCAATATGCCGGAGATCTCCGATTTCAGTTTCGCTACTTCCCCGTCCTTATCCTTTATCAGGCTGTCCATCTGCATGTTCTTGCTGGTCAGCTCGTCCAGGCGGCGGAGGGCGTCGTCAAAGTCTTTCTGCACTGCCTCGTTGGTCAGTTCGGCTGTTTGTAGCTGCTCGGTCGTCGTCACCGCCTTCTCTTCGGCTTTGTCCTTAGAGATATACAGGTATATGCAAGCTCCCAGCAGTACGGCTATTACTACCCAATAGACGGTGGTGCTTTTACGTGGTGGTGGCGTATTGTTCGGTTGATTCTGCGGCCTGTCCTGCGACAGTGGATTATTTAATTCCTGGCTCATAAATAATTACTGATTAGTTGATTAATTTCGATTTTTGTGACACATAGATATATTATCCCATTTCACAATGGAACAGCTCAAGCATATCCTGTTTATAGACATAGAAACCGTGCCATGCGTACCCGAATTTAATTCGTTAAGCGAAGCTCTGCAATTAGAATGGAAGAAAAAAGCAAAATATCTTAAATCTTCCTCAGGTGACCTTGCCGAGCCCGACCAGCTTTTTTTCGACAGGGCCGGTATATTCTCAGAGTTTTCAAAGGTGGTTTGTATATGCGTCGGCATGCTGGTGCCAAATGGCGATGGCTGGCAGCTACGGCTGAAAGCTCTCTCAAATGACGATGAAAAAATTCTGTTAAACGATTTTTGTGTCCTTCTGTCTCGTTTTCAGAAATCCTCACCCGACCTCAGATTTTGCGGGCATAATATCAAAGAATTCGACATCCCCTTCCTTTGCCGCCGCATGGTGATCAATGGTATGGAGCTTCCTTCCTGCATGCAGCTCTCCGGCAAAAAGCCCTGGGATATAACGCATATAGACACGCTGGAGCTCTGGCGCTTCGGCGACTACAAGCATTTTACTTCGCTGGCATTGCTGGCCGCGGTTTTAGATATACCTTCGCCGAAAGGTGATATAGACGGAAGCATGGTGGGCACCGTGTACTGGAAAGACAAAGACCTCGCAAGAATTGCTAAATATTGCCTGGGCGACGTGCTCACCACCGCAAGAGTATTTTTAAGACTGAAAGGCTACCATGGTATTAACCCGGAGCCGAATATTGTGAACGACTAACATGACGGCAGACCTCAAGAAACTATTCCACTCACTACAGGAGGGCAAATACGCTCCCGTATACCTGGCAGACGGCGAAGAGCCATACTACCTGGATATGATCACCGACTACTTTGAGCATAAGATACTCCAGCCCCACGAGCGCGACTTCAACCTGATGGTGCTCTATGGTAAGGATGTGGACTGGGCCGATGTAGTGAATGCCTGCCGCCGCTTCCCCATGTTCGCCGAAAGGCAGGTGGTGATTCTGAAGGATGCCGCCCAGCTAAAGGGTTACAACGAGCTGGCCGGTTACCTGGAAAATTCTTCTCCATCTACCGTCTTTCTGATAGAGCACCGCGGTAAAAAATCCGATGGCCGCAGCAAGACTACCAAACTGGCTAAGGACAAAGGGTTCTACTTTACCTCCGAGAAAATAAAAGACGAACAGGTTCCCAACTGGATACAAGCCTATGGCAATGAAATAGGTTTCCACATAGCCGAGCGCGAAGCGCAGATACTGGCCACCTACCTGGGGTCCGATCTGCAGAAGATCGCCAACGAGATAGAGAAGGTCCGCATCAATGTTCCCGAAGAAAAAGCGCTCTCCGCCCAGCTCATACAGAAATACATCGGCATCAGCCGCGAGTACAATGTCTTTGAATTTCCGGAAGTACTGACCGGCGGGGATAGGGACAAGCTTTTCCGCATGCTGGCTTATTTCGTGGCCAATCCTAAGTCTGCGCCAATGCCACTGGTGATAGGCTCCTTTTATAATCATTTCAACCGCCTGTACCAGGCCAACTTCCTCACCGGCAAACCCGAGAAAGAAGCCGCAGCTGCCCTCGGTACCTGGCCCGGCAAAGCCCGCGAAATAATGGCCGCCACCCGCAACTGGCCACTCGCCAGGGTAGAGCACTGCATGCTCCTCCTCGGCAAATACAGCACCATGGCCGTAGGTATAGACTCCAACACCGATGATGGTGAGCTGCTGAAGGAAATGGTAGGCAAGATGATAGGGTAAAACAGGTTCACCCTGCATTACCATTGCAAGCCACTCCCAACGACCGTCACTGCGAGCCGCAGAACCTGATTCAGTTGAGAGTTGAACTGAAGTAAATGCGGCGTGGCAGTCTCACGGCACGTTCTTACCCACCAACAAACCAAAATTCAAAACCAACGATCCGTCACTGCGAGCCGCAGAACTTGATTCAGTTGAGAGTTGAGCCAAAGCAAATGCGGCGTGGCAGTCTCACGTCACGTTCTTACCCACCAACAAACCAAAATTCAAAACCAACGATCCGTCACTGCGA
>CAMPKR010000160.1 GCA_946887345.1 uncultured Bacteroidota bacterium
GCCGCAGACAGGAAGCTGTAATGCTGGTAGCTAAGTGCTACCAGGCTATGGGGAATAAAGAACGTGCAAAAGAACTACTCAGCTCCATAGTAGATGAAGGCGGACCTGAGAAGAAGAACGCGAAAAAGATGCTGAAAGAAGTGGATGGGGATGCTAAAAAGGAAGAGTAGCCTGTTTGAACAAATATTTGCAAAGTGGCGGGAACTCCTGCCACTTTTTTGTGTGTATACCCCTATCGGGGGTATCGGACATCTTTTTGTATTTTCACGCCGAATATGAAGAAAGTTCTATTTGGAGTACTGAGCCTTCTTGCCTACCTGCAAGCCGGTGGCCAGGAATACAATGATATATACCGCAGCGATAAGAATCCGCATTACTGGAAGAACCGTCCGCCGCATAAGGCATACTGGCAGCAGGATGTGCACTATAAGATATATGCGAAGATAGACGAGACCAAGCATATGATAGATGGTGATGAAGAGCTGGAATACTGGAACAATTCGCCGGATACGCTGAACGAGATATTCTTTCACCTGTACCAGGAAGCCTTTGTGAAGAACTCTTACCTGCACGGACTGGAAGATGAAGTGAAATTTAAGAAGCAACTGGGCGGTTATGAAAGCCGCGGGTTGGGTATGGCGATAGTGAGTACATCAATAGGAGATGACCTTGTGCGTGCAGAACTGGATAATACTATTATGAAAGTATACCTGCCGAAGCCATTGCGACCGGGTGAGAAAGTAAAGATAAGGGTAGTGTTCCGTACGTATTATGATATCGGAGCTACGCGCAGGAGAATGAAGATGTACCCGGCATGGGGTTTTATGCACTACAACGGTGTGCAATGGTACCCGAAGGTGTGTGTGTATGACAGCAAATTTGGCTGGGATACCTACCAGCACCTGAATAAGGAATTTTACGGAGAGTTCGGGTCGTTTGACGTGACGCTGAACTTTGCCTCAAACTATATAGTGGAGGCGACCGGTGAGCTGAAAAACAGGGAAGAAATGCTGCCGGATACCCTGAGGAAGAAACTGGACATCGGGAACTTTAAGAACAAACCGATGAATGAACCGCCCTCAACTATTATCCCTTATGATAAAGAGAAAAGAAAGCTATGGCATTTTGTGGCGAATAATGTGCATGACTTTGCTTTTACTGCTGATCCGTCTTATAGAATACAGACCACATACTGGAACGGAATAGAATGTATAGGACTAGCGCAGGAACCACATGCAGCGGGCTGGCAAAATAGTGCGGAGTATGTGGCGAAAATAGTGAAGACATTCTCGGAAGATATAGGCATGTATGCCTACCCCAAGATGATAGCGGCAGATGCTGCTGATGGGATGGAATACCCGATGCTGACCCTGGATGGTGGCATAGCTCCAAGTCACAACGGACTGCTGGTGCATGAGATAGGGCACAACTGGTTTTACGGAATGGTGGGCAATAATGAAACCTACCGTGCTGCGCTGGATGAGGGCTTTACGCAGTTCCTGACCGGGTGGGGACTTAGGAAGATAGACGGTAAGTATGGGGTAGACATAAAGCCCAGGGGATACCGCGGCAAATTTCATGAGCCGCAGGAAGTGATGGAAAGCAAGTTTTTGAGAGGATATATAGTTACAGCGCTGAACAGGAATGAGCTGCCGCTGAATACGCATTCGAATGATTTTAAAGATGCGCTTCACCATGAGGGCGGTTATGGAATGGTGTATCATAAAACGGCAAGTATGCTGTACAATATGCAGTATGTGCTGGGAGACGAACTTTTCCTGAAGGCGATGCAGCATTATTTTGATCAGTGGAAATTTGCGCATCCTTATTTTGAAGATTTCAGGAATTCGATCATTGAGTATACCAATGTGGACCTGAACTGGTTCTTTGACCAATGGCTGGAGACGACAAAGACTATAGACTATAAGATAGGAGGCATAAGGAGATTGAGTGGTGCAGACAGCTTTGCCGTGACCTTTAAACGTAAAGGCGAAATGCAGATGCCGATAGACTTTACTGTAACGGCAAAAGATGGCAGCATGCACAACTTCCATATACCTAATACATGGTTTGAGAAGAAGACAGATGCAACGGTACTGCCTAAGTGGTATGGCTGGAGCAGAATACAGCCGGAGTATAAGGCGCACATACAAGTGCCCTCGGGAGTAAAGAGCGTGCGGATAGATACTTCGCTGCGGCTGGCAGATAAGTGTATGGTGAATAACTACAAGACTAAAGGGCTTCCACTGAGCCCGATGGCATTTAAGTTGAGGTTTGACGGTGGCGTGCCGGAGCCGGCGGACAGAATGCATGTGCGCCTGTATGTTCGTCCCGATGTGTGGTGGAACCCGGTAGATGGCATAAAGGCTGGCCTGCACCTGGAGAGCAGTTACCTGGGTACGATGCATAAGCTGGATGTGACCGCGTGGTGGAACACGCTGGTGCTGCAGGACCGGGATTACCTGTCGTTTGAAAGTGAAGGATATTATGAGCGGTATTTGCCATTCAACTATTCGTTTAATTATATGACACCGCTGAGCCTGAAGAACCCGAAGCTACAAGTGCAGGTCAACAGCAGATTGCTGGACGGGCTGTGGTATCACCGTGGTGGTTTTAACTGGCAGAGCAATGAACATAACGTGGTGCAGGTATACGGGCAGACCATGTGGAGACAGACAGGATATGACCTGGACTACCTGATATACCCCAATGAGTGGAGCAGCGCTAAGGATAGGCCCAATACCAGCCTGAACGTGTCGTGGACACATAATTATAAGTATGTGAACGGCCTGGGCTCATATACGCTGAGCCTGCGCACGCCGATGCTGGGAGGTAACAATAATCCGTTCAACTATTCGTATGCGCAGTTTGAATGCCTGAATGATAACTGGCTTGGTAAGCTGAATGTGCGCACAAGATTGTTTGCGCGCTATGGTATGGGTGACAATATACCTTATGAGAGTGCGTTGTTTTTGGCGGGCGCCAATAATGAAGAACTGATGGATGACAAGTATACCCGAAGCAAAGGTTTTATTCCTACAAGCTGGGAAGGATATTCGCCAACGGATATGAACCATTTTCAGCAAGGCGGTGGACTGAACTTGAGAGGTTATGCGGGTTACTATGCGGCTGACCAGAGAGGGACGGATGTGCTGGTAGCCTATAAAGGCCGTGGCGGCGTAGCCGGTAATATGGAGGTAGATTTGGACGGACTGGTGCGATTTGCTCCAAAGTTTACCCGTAACTGGCTACATGCGGATGTGTACCTGTTCGGCGATGCAGGGTTGATGCAGCTGAGTAAGTATGATACTGCAAACATCCATATGATACAGCCAACCAATGTGTGGAGTGATATACGAATGGATGCAGGATTGGGGCTTGCTTTCACTATTAAGCGTTGGGGGCCATTTGACAAGGCAAGACCACTGACGCTGAGGGTAGACTTCCCGTTCCTGGTGAACAGGATACCGTCCGGGGCTACTGACTATGCTGCGTTCAGATGGGTAGTGGGAGTGAACAGATCTTTTTAAACCACGATTCTTTATATTTTGAAGATTTGCCATGATTGTTAAAAATCATGGCATTTACTTTTCGATAATGAATACTGAGTCGCCGACGGTGACTACGGCGCGTTGGTATGGAAGAGAGTGCAGGATGGAGTCTGCTTCATAGTCGAAGTCGATAGGGTAAACCGGAATGTTTAATTCCTTTTTGTAATGAGGGTGAGATTTGATGACCCAGTCGGCCTTATCGATATCCTCGTGGGGATAGAGTGACATAGAGGTAGTGAAGATGGGTATATTTTCTTCCTGAGCAGTGGCGATGGCGGTTTTGCTGTTGTTGTAGATCAGCATTTTTCTTTTGTGTGCAGGTTCAACGAAATCGCGTATGAGGGGCTGGACGATAAATAATACCTGCAATGCAAAAAGGCCTCCCGCTACAAGGTAAACGGGCTTAGCAAAAGATTTATTTTTCTGCAACTGCATGAAAAAGTAGATGATCATGATGCCGACGGCGGGAGTTTTGTAGGCATTGAGGCGATAGGCGTTGAGCGGCAGCATCCGGGCTATGAACAGGAAGACAGAGAGCCACATGAGCATGACACTGTAAACTACGAGCCATTCCATCAAAGTCTTTTCCCTTTTCCTGATGATGCCTGCGGAACGATAAGTACCATATAGCCAGGAAGACAAGCCTATGATTGCTAACAAGAACATAAAGGGTCCCCTGCCAAAATTGTAGAAGGATTGCCAGATGTGACTGCAAAGTTCGGTGAGGCTAAAGGTAGTAGTCATATAGTAGTCCTTCCAGTAGTTTTTCATTCCGGAATCGGCCATGACCTGGCGAATATCATGGAGGTATAGCATGATGATGCCAAGGATGCAGCAAATAAGGGGTAGCCAGGTTTTGGAAATATTCTTCTTAAAAGCAGGGGTATTCAGCAGGATGATAGCAAATATGGGCGCCGCAACCATGGGGTAAGTGTAGCTGAACGAAGGTGCGAAGAGTAAGCTGATGCAAAGAAGAGCGTATTTCCAATTGGCAGGTTTATTGCCATTGCTGAGGCCGATGAGCATGCTTAGCTGTGCTATGCCCACCAGTGCCATAAGCATCTCCATAGTGTATTGCTTGGTGAGCACAAAGTATAAGATAGAAGCAGGATAGGCCGCGTAAATCAGCACCCAGAGCCAGCGATACAAAGTATCTGTATATAGTTTCGTTGAGAGATAGATAGCATAGCTGATCCCACAGCATGACACTATGAAAGAGGGAAGGCGGAGCGACCAATAGCTAAAGTCGCTAAAGGCTGAGAACCATTTTACAATCTGCAGGTATGTGCGGGGGAATTGCTGCATTTTATCGAGATGGCCCCAGAGCTGGTGATGAGTTTTGTACTTGATATTGTAGATGATCGCCCATTCGTCGAGGAAAAACGGGTGTATCTCCCAGAAGGTCATGACAAAGCCGCAGCCGATCATGAATATGAGGGTGCCCACAGCCACATACTTAGCGAGAGATTGCAATGATCTGCTCATCGCACAAGTATAAATAAATATTGGCTCTTTATTATCTTTAACCGGCTTTTACCCCGGAGCATGTACAAACCTGTCTTATTTATTTTGCAAATGCTGCTGGCAGCAGTGGTTGTGCGCGGACAATCGTATTATAGTCACCACAGCAGGCCGCTCGCGGATCATGCTGCCGTCTATGATACCATACATGTGTCAGCGCTTAGTGCGCCAGTCTTAAATACATTCTTTGGCCTTAATAGCGTCAGCCTGGATATCGACTGCTTTCAAACGGCAAATCTTGTAGTAAGCGTAATAGCGCCAGACGGCACAACCGTACATTTGGCAGAACAGGCGGCAACAGGCCCTTTCGGTAACCATAATTT
This sequence comes from uncultured Bacteroidota bacterium, assembly GCA_946887345.1. The sequence goes on from CAMPKR010000160.1 coordinate 5,396, forward strand.
TAGCGGGACCATTTTTACTATGGATGCTAAACTGTTCCTTACTGATGTGGGTGCGCCCTTTGAGGGACCGGTGCTGCCGGACAACAGCCTGGGCAACGTAAACAATGGCCAAAGTGGCAATGGCAACTGGCAGCTACGTGTGCTGAACAAAGGCATAGCAGGGGAGGCGCACATTAAAAGCTGGGCGCTGCATTTTAACAACAAGCCGGCAAAATTTCTTTTGGACTCCTCCGATCTGCCTATTGTTGTCATTAATACAGGCAATGTAAGCATACCTCACCTGAATTGGTACCCGGAGCCTAAGCAAAAAATAGAAGGCTCATTCAGCGTGATCTTTAATGGTCCTGGAAAAATAAACCGCCCGGAAGACAGCAGTATCTACCAGGGAAATGTAGTTATCAAAACCCGTGGCAATACTTCCCGTTACTTTCAGCAGAAATCGTATACACTGGAAATGAAGGATGCTGAATGGAAAGATAAAGACATTGCCCTGCTGGATATGCCCGCTGAGGAAGACTGGGTATTGATAGCGACCTGGTGTGACAGATCGCTTACCAGGGATGCGTTGACGTACAGGCTGGCCAATGATATGGGAAGATATGCTCCCCGTACCCGGT
>CAMPKR010000161.1 GCA_946887345.1 uncultured Bacteroidota bacterium
CTATGCATGGACATGGGCTCACGACAGTGTAATACTTGTAGATGGTGTTACCAACACGCCGGGTCCGCTGACTATCCGCTTTGATGAGGTAGGTACCTTCCCAATAACATTAACTGTTGATAGCCTTGGTTGTAATACTACATTCACTTACAATGTAAGAGTAGCACCTATACCTGGTGCAACGATAAGCATGCCGACTGACGTATGTATAGGTGATAGTGTAACGGTGGGACTTGGCGATTACAACCAGGCACTGACAACCTTTGCCTGGGATTTTGACGGAGGCCTTAATGTGCTGAACCACATAAACGAAGGACCTTACCAGGTACAGTGGAACACGCCGGGCATACACATAATAGAAGCTGTAGTAGGCAACGGTGCCTGCGAAACCGCCTTTGTTGATACCGTGCTGGTGCACAACTACCCTAGCGCCAGGTTCACTCTGGCTGAGCCTGCCAGCTCAATATGCGTAGGTGACAGCCTGAGACTGGCCGCTATAGATAACAACGGTCTGTACTCTTACGAGTGGGCGCCTGCATCCTTCTTCAACCAAAGCAATAATTATGCTCCTGTGGTGAATGCCTATGTAAGAGCTGCAGAATATGTAACACTGACGGTGGCAACACCATGGGGTTGCAGTGCAACTGAAACAGTATACCTGGATGCTCAGTCGTGCTGCACCGTGGCATTACCTAATGCCTTTACACCAAACGGTGATGGCAAGAACGATATCTTCAGGCCTATAACACAGGGAAACCATGCGATAAAGCAGTTCCTGATTGTTGACCGCTGGGGCAAGAAGGTGTATGAAAGCACCAAAATAAAAGAAGGCTGGAACGGAACCCTGAACGGCGAAGACCAGGATATAGGCACCTACTACTACATCTTCCGCTATATATGCGAAGGCAAGACAATGGACCTGAAGGGTGAGGTGATACTGGTAAGATAAAACAAAGAAAAAAAATAATTGAAAGCCCCTTTCGCGAGGGGCTTTTCGTATGTCTATAATATTTGTCAATGAGCTCCGTTATTAACTTAATCGAAAGCATATGAAAGTCATCTTGTTTTTATCCGTTCTTTTCCCACAGCTATGCTCTGCACAGAAGCCGGTTGTAGATGATACAGACACCGCTACCGGCAGACAGGTGAAAGAAACTGAATGGATAAAAATGCGCTGCAAGGACAGAAGTGTGCTGCTCATAAAAGTAAGACGCGTGAACGATGATATACGGATCTATCACAGGAGCCGTTTGCATGGAAAAAGCGAAGACGCCGCATGTCATGATGTGGATATAGCACTGTACTTTGACAAGGCAGGTTCTTTTGAGCTGCCCTCAGAACAAATGAACTTTGTGACTGCCGAAAGAAGCGGTTGGAAATTCAATACGGGTGAAAGGACTAAGTGGGAAGAACCGGATGCTATACCAACGAGCAAGCTATCGCAGGGACAAATAGACACTATTCAAAATTATAAGCTAACTGCGTTCCAGATATGCTTCTTCGGCAAGCCGATACGCACGGAACTGAAAGAAAAAGACCGGGAGCACTTAAGCAAATGCATAAAAGCTGTGATGTAGGAAAATCCTACGATACTCTTTTCCTGTTCCTTATTTTCAGATAAAGAGCATTTGCGCCAATAACCAACAACCCACAGGCAACGATAATTCCAAGCATCGGCAACCAGTTACCGCCGGGCCCGGCGAGAATGACAGTCAGCATATAAGATGTTTTAGTCTCCTAAATTTAATCATTTCTGCTAATATTAAGCCAAATCAATATATATAGGTGCAGCCTTACAAATATCTTGAGTACTTTAGTGGCCCAATTATTTATTTCTCAGTATTGATGCGTACGCTATTAAGGTATAGAATGGTTGTGATGTTGCTGGTAACTATGTTACCAGGCAATATGGGTATGGCTGCCCCGGCTGCAGAAAAATTGAATTACCCCGAGCTCACCTATTCTTTTTATAAAAAGAAGGGAAACTTCTGGACGGCCGATGACAGGAATGGAGCCGCACTGAGAAAAAAGCTGATATCGCTGGTCAATAAAAGCAGCTACAAAGGACTGAATAAGAAGAGGTATCACACAAGCTTGTTACAAGCATTCCATGAAGGTGAGATCGCCCCCAGCAAGCAGGTGGAATATTACTTTGCTGATGCTGCTATCACTTACTGCAAAGATCTCGTAAAAGCACCAGAAATAAACAGCTGGCTGAGCTATGATGATGTTTCGCAAAAAAGCGGCTACAGGACAGACGAAAAGCTGATGCGCACGCTGCTGGAGGTAGATGACGATAATGAGCTCGCAGAAGCCACTGCATCATTCGAACCGAGGGAAAGTCAATACTACGATCTGCTGGAAGGGTTGGCCCAGGAACTGAGGGCGAAAGAAAAAAGCCAGACGCGGATCAAGAAATTTAAAACCAGCCTGGTATACTACAGATGGATACACCATTTTAATTTTGATAAATACATAGTGGTGAATATAGCGTCAGCAAAACTGCGCTATTATGAGAATGAGGAGCAGCGGCTGATAATGAAGATAGTGGCAGGCGATACGCCAACGAGGACACCGCGCTTTGCGGCTTACTGCAACCAGTTGACGCTTTATCCTTACTGGCATGTGCCAAGGAGCATAGCTACCAAAGAGATACTACCCTTCTGCAAAGAAAACCAGGAGGATATAGCGGGGCTTGACCTGCAGGTGCTGGACGCCAGCGGCCGCATAGTAGACCCAACGACTGTTAACTGGAAAAAATACAGCGCAAATAATCTGCCTTATAATTTCAGGCATGAACCGGGATGTGATAACCCGCTGGGACTGATCAAATTTAACCTGACAGATCCGTTTGATATTTACCTGCACGATACTAACCTGAAACCTGTCTTTAAGCAGAAGAAGCGCTTCTACAGTCATGGTTGCGTGAGGCTGGAAAAGCCGGACGAACTCGCCAACATCTTCCTGGATGAAAAGCTGAGCCATGATTTCCTTACTGACTGCCAACCAAATATGAAGCCGAGGGTGAAGACCTTTGACCCTGTGCCGGTTTTCGTGGTATATATGCCGGCGGAGGTGACCTCACCGGGGGCTGTTACCTTGTACAATGATGTTTACAAGCTGCTGTAGACTACTTGCTTTTATATAATATTATCCCTAACTTGTATCCTCTGGTATTAATTCCCGGGTAAATGCAGGCATCTTTAACGAAGGACATACTCAGCTTACTGAGCAAAGGGCAACGGCGGGAGCAGATAATAAACGATCTGCTGGCAAGGGGTCATGACGAGTATTTCGTAAAAGAGATAGTGAATGAAGCTATTAAAATCAGGAACGCAAAAATGCGCTCACAGGCCATGAGCCTGGTCTTAGCCGGTGGAATTCTATGCCTTCTCAGTTGCATAGTTACGATGACTTCATCATTTTCCAACAGCAGTTTTCCTTTGGTGCTTTACGGCCTGACAACAGTGGGCATTGCCGTTATATTTATTGGCTTCGCTAAAATTTTCTAACCGGCTACTCTCCGTTTCTTTTGTTGCTGCGCAACAAGGTAAGTTGTTGCCAGTGCAGCTATGCCCAGGCCTATCATCAGCCATAGCGCCCGGTTGGTCTTTTCTGCCGGTGGCACGTAGCGCACGCCATAGGCGTCGGCCACCGCAGGCTCGCGGAGATACCTACCCTTTCTTGGCAAGCCATCTACTTCAAAATGAAGGGCCAGGTTGGTGAGCCCGATCTTCATCTCATCGCCTTGCATAGGCCTACCATGACCGGCCGCCACTACGCTTGGGTTAAGATCTGCCAGGCGCCTTACGGAATTACGCGCGGCTTCCCAATCGTAAGTGAAATATTTCGGAGGACCTGATATGCGCCTTGTCTGCTTCATAACTGACATTGCTGATTCAGACTTGGTAGTAACGAATGCATCGCCTGCTATCAATACTTTATCCCTTTCCCGGAAAAGAGAAATATGGCCGGGCGAATGTCCGGGAGTGTATACATATTTCCAACCCGGCAGGCCGGGAACAGATTCATCAGGGGGAAGTATATGAAGATGTTCTTCTACATTGATAGCCTTACGGGGATACACCCAGGACATGGACGACATCAATCCGCCACCCACTGAAGGATCGGGGGGAGGATATGAAGATCTGCCCGTGAGATACGGTAATTCCAGGTAGTGCACGTATACCGGAACATGCCAGTCATCGGCGAGGCGCTTGAGGGAGCCTGTGTGATCAAAATGGCCATGCGTGAGTACGATGGCTGAGGGCTTGCTGTCCTCCCCGAAAAGAGAGGCTGCCATTTTCTTTATTCTCGCATACGACGACCTGAGGCCTGTATCAACTAATACCCAGGAATCATCTTCTGGGTTCCTGATCATATACATATTCACAAAGATGTCTTTGGTTCCCCAAATGTCCTTTGCTACCTGGAAGTAAAGGGATTGTTTCTCTTTACTGGGAGGAACTTGTTCTTTCATGATAGTGATTTTAATGCTATTGTCATGAAAGCTATAAAAACGTGCCAGCCACAGTGGCAGTGGGCAGTTGCAGTTAATAATTCTTAAGTATTTCGTCTGGAAGCCCCTTTAGGGGTTGGGGCAAAAAAGAACGCCGGGACAAAACCGGCGCTCGCATCATTTAACCAAAACAACTACAAACCTATAAGCCGGATTCTGTAACCCCGGATGGTCCCGGGGTGGCTATCATTTATCTGGGATGCTGCTCACGCATCACCTCTAGCTGTCAACCCATGTGCATCGGCCGAACCAGCCTCAATCGCACACTTACTTGACATTTCAGCGCGTAAGGTTTACCCCTTTACATTGTTACCATTATAAAGTGTAGGCTCTTACTCTACATTTTCACCCTTACCTCCAAACAAGTTGGGATGGCGGTTATTTTCTGTGGCACTATCTGTTCCCGCTTTCACGGGACCCGGCAGTTAGCCGGTACGCTGCTCTTTGCTGTCCGGACTTTCCTCCCGTACTTTCATACGAGCGATAACCCAGCCTGTAGTCACTACAAAATTACGCAATAAAATACCTTCACGGCACAAGGTCTTGGTATGAATTTTGTCATTTAACATTTTAAACTCATCATTAACAAACACAAAATGAACGGTATGAGGATCTTAACTCTGATTTTAGCGGCCAGTTGCCTTTTTTTGTCGTCATGTTCCAGGTATTATTACAAACCGAATGCAATTAACACTCCAATGTTCACTGATGGTATGCAAGCGCACATAGCAGGTGCAGCAAGTATAGGTGGTGATGATGAGGACAGAACAACTTTCGCCGATCTGCAGGCATCATTTTCGCCAATAAAGCACCTTGGTATAATAGGTAACTACAGTACCTACAATTACAGTCCGTACTCCCCTGCCACTACTCCTGCACACGCGTATATTATCGAGGGCGGCCTTGGCGGATACTACGCAAGTGGTGGTAAAAAAGTGAAATTGGTAGTGGAACTCTATGGCGGTTTGGGCAAAGGCGAACTAAAAAGCGATGTAGACGTGGACCTTACAAGATATTTTATTCAGCCGGGTATAGGCATGCGGTCGCCATGGGTAGATGCGGTATTCAATCTGCGCCTTGCTATGCTGAAATACTCTAACCTGGATGACAACGGCAGGGGAATAGGTTATCTGCAAGACCAAAACCTGGTCAACACAATGTATGCGAGAGGCATAACCAATAGCACATACACGTTTGTGGAACCGGCGTTTACTATAAGAGGCGGATATAAGTTTGTAAAGGTGCAGATCCAGCTCGTAGGCTCGGTACCATTTGAGAGCGTAGCCTGGAACTATGATCCTATACGCTTTACAGTAGGCGTACACTTCGCGGTGGAAGATTTATTGGAGATGGCTAAGCCATAAGACTAAAACAAATTGATCTGGGCTGTTTTGCCTGAGTGCTTCAGTTCGTGATCTAGCAACCATTTCTTTTTGGGCAGCCCGCCGCCATAGCCGGTGAGGCTGCCATTT
>CAMPKR010000162.1 GCA_946887345.1 uncultured Bacteroidota bacterium
GGCTATTAGTAATATAGCTTTTATTAATTCTATTCAACAAGCTATACTTAGGGATAAAAAATATTCGCGTAAGCCCGGCAATTGGAGTGGTTTTTGTTCGTCTTTTACATTCAGAAACAAAACACTTAGTCCAATGAAAAGATCATTACTTAGCATCTCCACAGCATTTCTCCTGCTACCCGGTGCCATTACCGCTAATGCACAATGCGATCCTGTTATCACGCCATCCTCTATCACTATGTGTCCTAATACTACGGATACTCTTTGGTCCGATGCACACGACACTTACCAGTGGCTGGAGAATGGCACACCCATCAACGGCGAAACCAACCAGTATTTTGTTGTTGATGCGAACTTAAATGGAGGCTCCAATATCTCAGTGATTACTACTACTACAGGCTGCACAGGCACAGACACCTCTGCAGATGTATATATTGACGGCTGGGTATTTCTGCTGCCTTTTGTTATTAATGTCACCAATACAATGCTGTGCCCGGGCGTGCCTGATTCTGTAATGTTTGATTTCAGCCTTGATAGCAATGTTACATGGTTCTACAACGGCAATCCTATACCGGGCGCAATCAACGACACCCTTGTGGTATACAACACCGGTCTATACACGGCAGAAGGCGCGCCGGACGTTTGCCCTAACTTCATTATGCAACTGGGGCTGAACATGACTGTTGATTCAAACATACCGCCGGTAATAAATCCGGATACATTGAGCCTGTGCCCCGGCTCGTTTGGGGAGCTGGAAACTACAGTGCTCACCTACAATAGTTACCAGTGGTACTTAGACGGCAATGCCATACTTAACAGCAATGCGGATTCTATATTGGTAACAACTGCGGGCCATTATCATGTTGTCACCGATGAGGATGGATGCATATTGGGTTCGGACTCATCGTTCGTGATGATGCACACACCGGTCACACCTGCCATTACTATGAATATGGGCACCCTGTATTCCGTTCCCGGAGGCTCACAACTGTCCAACTTCCAGTGGTACCTGAACGGAGTTGCTATACCCGGAGCCAATGACAGTACTTTCACGCCCACTACAGCGGGCAACTATACCGTATCTGCCTCTGACGGCACCTGCCCTGACACCTCTGCCGCATTCATCTTCTCTGTATCGGTGAATGAAACAATTAAGCGCAACGATATCCGTATCTATCCAAACCCGGTACAAGATATATTAAACATCAGCAGTGCGGAACCGGTGAGTGTAATGATACTCGACAATATCGGCCGCATAGTTTATACCACTACAAATGCGGTCGCAACTCAAGCTATTGATATGCGCTTTTTGCCTAAAGGCGTCTATACTTTGAAACTGCAAAGTGAAAACAACACCCATTACGAAAAGATGGTTTTAGAATAGTGAGCGTCTCATACAAAAAATAAAAAAGGGGCCTGGAGCCCCTTTTTATTCTATCTCTAATCTTAATTCTATTAAACCGCGAAGCTCTCACCACAACCACAGCTTCTGCTGGCATTGGGGTTGCTGAAGTGAAACCCTTTGCCATTGAGGCCATCGGAAAACTCCAGGGTAGTATCGCACAGGTACAAAAAACTCTTCAGATCGGTCACCAGCTTCACGCCATTGTCTTCAAATACCTGGTCGTTAGGCTGTGTCTCATTGTCAAAATCGAGCTTATACGACAAGCCCGAGCAGCCGCCACCTACAACGCCCACACGCAGGAAATACTCTTCCGTCAGCCCTGCATCCTGCTTCAGCCGCTTTACCTGTTCCTTTGCTTTATCACTAATGTAGATCATACCGGCACTTATTCCTTACACCCTATTAATGTTTCTTTTCTTCAAGCTCCAGTTCAGGCATGCCGTTCTTTACACGGTAATCGTTGATAGCCGCTTTAATAGCGTCTTCTGCCAGTACAGAACAGTGAATTTTTACAGGTGGCAGGTTCAGCTCTTCTACTATGTCCATATTGTCTATAGCAAGTGCCTGGTCTACCGTCTTGCCCTTCAGCCATTCTGTTGCCAGAGAAGAAGAAGCGATAGCAGAGCCGCAACCGAAGGTCTTGAACTTAGCGTCCTTAATAAGGCCACTTTGCTCGTCTACCTCAATTTGCAGGCGCATCACGTCGCCGCATTCAGGTGCGCCAACGAGGCCGGTACCTACGTTCTGTTTTGCTTTATCCAGCGTACCTACATTCTTAGGATTGCTGTAGTGATCGATCACTTTCTCTGAGTATGCCATGTCGTTAATTTGATAATGTGTAAATATGGAAATGTGAAAATCGACTTTTACGCATTTCCCATTTTGTTTTCTTTTTGCTTTTGCGAAACCGAGAGCATTCTCACATTTCCACATCAGCACATTTTCTAGTGGTGCGCCCACTCAATGCTGTTCAGGTCGATACCTTCCTTAAACATTTCCCAGAGTGGACTCATTTCACGCAGTTTCAAAACCGTTGTCTTGATAGCGTTTATGGTAAAGTCTATTTGTTCTTCATTTGTAAAACGACCGAGGCCGAAACGCAGTGAGCTGTGTGCGAGATCATCGCCCAGGCCCAGTGCCTTCAATACATAGGATGGCTCCAGTGAAGCTGAAGTACAAGCCGAACCGCTCGACACAGCTATATCTTTATTAAAGCCCATCATCAGGCCTTCACCCTCCACATATTTGAAAGAGATGTTGCATACATGCGGCAGGCGGTGTTCCACGTTGCCATTCACGTAAGCTTCTTCCAGCTCCATTAGTGCATTTTCCAGTTTGTCGCGGAGTATGCTCAGGCGCTTGCCCTCTGCTTCCATTTCATTCATGGCTATTTCACAAGCCTTTCCGAAACCAACGATACCGGGCACGTTCATAGTACCACTACGCATACCACGTTCATGACCGCCGCCGTCCATCTGGGCAGTAACTTTCACACGCGGGTTCTTACGGCGAACATACAGAGCGCCTACTCCCTTAGGTCCGTACATTTTATGTGCGCTGAAAGCCATCAGGTCTATACCATCGGCATTCACGTCCACCGGAATTTTACCTACGGCTTGTGTAGCATCCGTAAAGAACAGCACACCGCGCTTGCGGGCAATAGCGCTGATCTCTTTTACAGGTTGTATCACACCGATCTCGTTATTGCCATACATAATGGCGATCAGGATAGTTTTATCCGTAATGGCATTCTCCAGCTCTGTAAGATCGATGAGGCCATCGGCTTTTACATTCAGGTAAGTAACCTGTCCGCCCAATTTTTCTATGTGCTTGCAGGTATCAAGCACAGCTTTGTGCTCGGTAGTAGCTGTAATGATGTGGTTACCTTTGGTAGCGTACATTTCAAATACACCTTTCAGAGCAAGATTATCTGCTTCAGTAGCGCCCGAAGTGAAAATGATTTCCTTAGGATCCGCACCTATCAACTTAGCCACTTGCTCACGGGCATAGTCCACAGCTTCCTCAGCTGCCCAACCAAAAGAGTGGTTACGGCTGGCAGCATTGCCAAACTTTTCAACGAAGTATGGCAACATTGCGTCCAGCACCCGCTGATCCATTGGAGTGGTGGCGTTGTTATCCAAATATATCGGTAATTTCAATTTCATATTACTATTAGATCTAAACTGTGTGAGTTTTCGCAGTACAAAGTTACGTCAAAAGGCACTACTTTCGGCGAAAATGGGCAGTTTTATACTATATAATGCCATTTGAAAAACCTATTTGATGCAGAAGATCGAACATTTGGGCATTGCAGTAAAGGAACTGGCTAAATCCATCCCTCTTTTTGAGCAATTACTCAACACTCCTTGCTATAAAACAGAAGAGGTAGCCAGTGAAGGGGTAAATACTGCCTTCTTCCAGGTGGGAGAGTCAAAAGTGGAGCTGCTGGAAGCTGCCAAAGCCGACTCACCCATAGCCAGGTTCATAGAAAAGAAAGGTGAGGGCATACATCACATAGCTTTCGACGTGGAGAATATTGAAGCAGAAATGAGGCGACTGGCCGCGCTCGGTTTCGAGCTGCTGAATGAGACCCCAAAGCGTGGAGCGGATAACAAGCTTGTTTGTTTTCTGCATCCAAAGACGACAAACGGAGTGTTGATAGAGCTTTGCCAGCAGATAAAATAAAAAACCAGACTCTTACAGCTACGCGTTGTGCGATACAATTTTATTTTCATCCCCTTTTAAATATTAGTGAATCTATACTGACCACAAAACTTTTCCACTCTGCATAATTTTTCCTTGGGCATAGCGCTCATCGATCGTATCTTTACATTAGTTCTTTGAGTGCAAAATTGTCGCCTCGCTTTGAGCCGGTTAATCTATGGTGGAACTATAGTTAACCTATGGTAAACCTATAGTTAACCTATGGTAAACCTATAATGGTAGTATAATCAACCTATAGGGGAGGTATAGACGACGAAAAGCCCGCTGGGAGCGGGATTACATAAAGCGCCGGCCCTCTTTTTTTAAAACCAGCCCTTCCTCTTGAACCATATCAGCATAAGCAGCGGTATCAAAAGCATCGCCGACACCGCCCACCAAAAACCCGCTTCCTGGTGAGCCATAGGTATCACATCAAAGTTCATCCCGAATATGCCGCCGATAACAGTCGCCGGCGCAAGCAATACGGCCACCAGGGTAAATATCTTCATCACCTCATTCAGCCGCAGGTTGATCTGGCTGTTAAATACATCCTGGAGGTTCATCAGTATATCGCGGTGGGCATCTACATAGTCATTTGCCTGGCTGATGTGATCTAAAATATCTTTGAAATATTTGTCTTGCCTGTCTTCTATTAGCGGGCTTTCGCTCCGGAGAAAACCGGCAACCAGGTCTTTAACCGGGGCTATGAGCCGCCGCAGGAACATTACTTCACGGCGCAGTATACTCACTTTCTCTGTTGCAGCCCTTTCTTTTTGCAGCAGTATATTATCCTCCAGTTTCTCTATGCGGTCATTCATCTGCTCCAAAACTCCAAAATAGCTGTCTACAATTACGTCTATCAGGCTGTAGCAGAGATAGCCCGCGTCGCTATTGCGCAATTTGCTCCCTTCCATGCGCAGGCGGCTGCGAACGGGGTCAAACACATCCCGCATTTTATCTTCCTGGAAGGAAAGAACAAAATCCTCACCCAATACAATGCTCACTTGCTCGGCTTCGAGGTGCCCGGTGGCCGCGTTGTAATATATCATGGGCAGCAGGCAGTATATCACACTGCCAATCTCATCCATCTTGGCACTCTGGCCCGTACTTAGTATGTCCTCCACCACCAGTTGGTGAATATTGTAGGTAGCGCATATCCTTTCTACTTCATCTTTGCGCAGGCCGTCTATGTTTATCCATAGCACCCCACCGTCTGTTTTTATACTACAAGCCTCATCGGGCACCAGTTCGCCCTCACTGAATGTATCTTCGCTGTAGTGGAAACGGGTATACACCGGCTCCTCCCCGGGGGCCAGCCTGGCCACATACCGGGTGGGATTGAAGACCGTAACCGGTCGCTTCGTTGAGCTATCCCAACCCCAGTCCAGCAATACATTTGCCAGGTTCTTAACCCTTCTCCTGAACGCCATAGAATTATTATTGTCAGCTAATTTACTTTTTTGTAACTATGTTCGGTAAAACAAGCATATAGAAATTTATGAAAAGAATTTTGGTCCTCGCGCTCTGCGCTATCCTCCTGTCAACAAACACCTTTGCAAAGAAACCACCAACTATAGTGATAGAGACCGACTACGGCAAAATAGAAATGATACTGTACGACAATACACCCAAGCACAGGGACAATTTCATAAAGCTGGCAAAAGAACATACGCTGGATGGCACCCTGTTTCACCGTGTGATACCTGAATTCATGATACAGGGAGGCGATCCTGAATCCAAGGCTGCAAAACCAAGTCAGATGCTTGGGAATGGCGACCTGGGCTATACCGTTCCTGCAGAGATAAATGAGGTGAATTATCACAAAAAAGGTGCTCTTGCCGCCGCCCGTACTGCC
>CAMPKR010000163.1 GCA_946887345.1 uncultured Bacteroidota bacterium
TCAATCAGCTCTCACAAAACCCCGAGCGCGAGCGTGTTATCTACAAATTGCTTTCAAGCGAAAGCACAGTAAGCTGGGACGAAATATGGTTGTTGATCCGCGATTTCAGTACCAATTTTTTCTTCGATAAATTCAAACGTGAAGCGGAGTCAGCCAGCAGGCCTAAGATCCGCAAATACTTCCAGCTCTTCACGGCCCGTCTTCACATGAAGAAAGATGAATACAAAGAGGCAGAAAAATTACTGACTACAATTCTCGCGGATAAAAGCATTGATCCCGAATACGAAAAATTATTCATCGCCAGAGTCTACCAGGCCCAGGCTGAATGTGCTAAAGAGCGCAAAGACAAAGAGAGTTACAACCAATGGATGTATCGGCTTTATGGCCTCTATCCCCAGCTCATTCCTTTCTCCGGTTTAAAGATGAACATGAATCTTCATGTCAGCGGCACTGTCGATAAAGAAGTGGTTGAGAGATTAAAAGATTGTAATATAAACTGGGGTCCGGGCAACACATCCCCTGAAGCTTACATAATATTTTCCACACAAGGCAAACTCAGGCGTATGGAATATTACGTACTGGATAAAAGCGGGCGCTACATTGTGCCACGCCAGTCCTGTACCTACAAAGATGCTACCCAGTCGGGTATAGATATGGCCTACCGATTATTTAATGTTGGCGGCGTCTACGCAGCCGCTGACAAATAATGTGGAAAAAAACTAATTTTTCAAAAAACGTTATATAGTAGTTTTAGTTTTTCTAACACATATAGGATAAGGATAAAACTATGTTCATCGCGTCTCTCTACAATCTCAAGGGTGGTGTAGGTAAAACTGCCTCTTGCGTCAATCTTGCTTACATGGCTTCTATGGACGGGTATAAGACCCTTCTTTGGGATCTTGATCCCCAGGGTGCAGCCAGTTTTTATTTCAACGCATTGCCTAAACCTAAGGCACACGTGAAAAAAATCCTCGATCAGTCTGTATCTATCGCCGAGGCTATCATGTCAACTGACTATGATAATCTCGACATAATACCAACTGACATTTCTGCTGCAAAGCTCGAAAATTCCTTAACGCACTCCAGCTCGCGCAAGCTGCTGAAGTCACTGCTGAAAGAATTGGAGAACGAGTACGATTTCATTTTCATCGATTGCGCTCCCGGTATTTCACCGCTGGCGGAAAATGTGTTCTATGCTTCCGATGCAGTGCTCATGCCTGTTATCCCAACCACGCTTTCAGTTCGCAGTTACGAGATCGTAAAGGCTTACTTTAAGGAAAAGATGGGTGGTGTAGATAAGCTGATGTGCTTTTTTGCCATGGCAGATACGCGTAAGGGCATGCACAACGAGATCATGGATCAGCTCTGCAGCGATAAGCACTTCTTCGAGCACTATATACCTACCCTTTCTGATATAGAGAAGATGGGTGTTTATAATGCCCCTGTTGAAGCCTACGCTCCATCCAGCTTTGCCAACACGTGCTACCGTGCCCTCTGGCGCGAGATCAAAGAAGGCGTCCTCGAATAGCATAAAGGAAAAGCAGGTTTATGATGCTGGCAGTCTGAGTGGAGGCAAAAGCTTGTTGAGAATTTATTCTCGGTTGGCCAGAGCTGTGTGCTCAGGCACGCGCAGATGACGCCTTGTAATCTGTCGATCTTCATTGAGCCATTCAGTCATTGAGTGATTGAGCCATTGTGGTCACACCTCATAAACAAAGAACGCTCGCCCCGCCGCGTTCAGTACCGGTTTGGCCACGTTAAATACCTTCACTCCACCAGCGGTTACACCTTCCGGCTGTCCCACATGTGCATGCCCGTGAAAGGCAGCTATCACTTGCCTGCGCTGTAGCGGCTCGGCCAGCCTTGATGATCCCAGGAATGGGTATATAGCTTCAGGCTCTCCGGATACTGTTTCTTTTATGGGTGAGTAGTGCATCAGGGCTATCTTTTTTATCTCGCCATGTTCTTGGTCCAATCTTGCCAGTGCCCTGTCCAGGTGTAGCGCTTCGTCCACCGCCTCCTGTACAAAAGCTTTCATTGCTCCCTCGCCAAACATTGAAAGCATATGGTTATCAAAGCCACCGCCAAACCCCTTAACGCCCGCAAACCCTATTCCATTTACTACCACGTTTTCGCCATCTAGCACATGCACATGCTCGCTTATCATCATCTGCCTTATCAGTTTATGCCGGCCTTTCTCATAGTCATGGTTGCCCAGCACGCATATCACCGGCACCGTGCCTGACTTTAGTTCCTCAGCCAATAGTTGTGCCTCGCCTTCGTCCCCGGTATCAGTCAGGTCGCCGCATATCAGCAACACATCCGCAGCCTCCGATATCTCTTTAAAGAGCGGTCCCCACTTGCCGCGGTCACTTTCTCTCACGTGTATGTCGCCTATAGCGGCTATGCGTACTTTGCCATTTTCTTCGGCCATATTATACAGTCATTATGGTGAATGATTTGTAATCCCACTCTTTCACATCCACACTATATTGGGTATTGTCCACTATAGGGCCCCTGCACACACGCTGCACTGCCGGAGGCAGTTCATACTGCCCGTCTGCACGCTTCATTAGTTCGTCAAAAAGCCATTTGGGTATTATTTCCCTGTAGTCCGCCGGGTAAATAAACTGGAACATAATGATCTCTGCCAGTAGTATATGCCAGTGCTGGTTCAGACGCTCCAATACCTTTTGCCAGTTCATTGTCTTCCCCTGTTTCAGTATCAGGTGATGCACGTCCGCCCCGTCAAAGCGTTCGCGGTTCTGCACATAGCTCTTACACCATATCAGTTCTTCCCGGCCGACAAATTTCACTTTTGTATCCACGAATTCACCCTCCGAAGCATTCTCAAACCAGCTGTCGTCCACAGTGCATATCTGGTTGGTAGTATCAAAAATGATATCAATGAAGTATTTTCCTTTAAAGACCTTGGCCAGCCAGCGCACATCATGCAGTTCTGTTTTATACCCCTGGTCGGAGAAAAGTTTCATAATAGTAGGGTAGTCCACCGATCTGCAAAACACATCGAGGTCCTTAGTATCTCTGAAAATCCCTGTATAGTGGAACATTGCAAAGCCGCCACCAAGTAAAAAATCTACCCCGCTCGCCTGCAATATATCTATCGCTTTCTTGTAAAAATCCCTTGCTTCCTTCTTTTGTTCTTCTGTAAATGCCATAGGTTCAGTCAATTAAAAAGGCTCGCGGTAGCCCGTGAGCCGCATTTAAAATAAGTAAAAAATGTGCCAGCAAGATGAGCTTTGCGGCTATTTTCCGCCGCCGCGCCCGTTATTGTGTCTTTTCGATGAATTGCTCTGGCTGCCTGGTTTCCTGCTGCGTTCTTTGTCTGCTTCACGTTGCAGCTGGTCCATGTCTTCAGTGCCGGTCTTGCGTATTTCCATGGCCTTTTCATTCCTGCCGGCTACTTTTTTGTTACGACTCTTATTGTCTTTCATAGTTAAAAATTTTAGTGAAAAATTCGTCTAAATGCATAAAACCGATGCCATTGAGCACGAAAAAAGGACGAAGTATACCCTCGTCCCGGCTTTACCTTATATATAGAGAACCCCTTACTAGGCCGATAGCCTGTAACGAGCAGATTGCAGTTCTTGCAACGTTTCCCTTACGTGTGTCTTCACCACCGCGCTCTTGCACAGATCCATGGTGGCAGTCAAAAATGTCATCAGATCTGTCTTCATTATGTTGCCCATTATTTTCTGAGCCCTGCTCTTCTTAAAGTAGCTTATGTTCCTTGCTTTCATATCGTATAAATTTTGCGTGTTTTTTAATTTCTTGATTTCTGAATAATGTAAATAAAATAACGTGCCAAACTTTCCCCGCAAGATGCTTTTTTTGAAAAACGGGCCTTCTCCTCCTTTTAGTGTGCTCATTTTCTTAAGATCTTGTTATAAGAATCAACTGGTAATTTCAGTGAAATACGTTTTGTTGTATTTTTTATTTGTCTATTTTTGAGCCAAATCAACATTTTATGAAACGCCTGCTTCTGTTAACCCTTAGCTTTGGGTTAAGTCTCAGCCTTACTGCCCAGCACAAAAAGCTGCCTGTAAATGGGTCCGCACAATTGATCAAAACGGCAAACCCTATTCTTCCTAAGCCCTTGGAAGGTAGATTCATAGGCTTCCGAAATCCGGCTTCCCTCGATCTCAACTGGCAACCTGCCCTCAGTAGCATCATCTCTAAAAACGAGAGCGAATACAAGCAGATGCTGCGGAAAATAAAGGAGGAAAAGGCCAAGCTCAAACAACAAGACATTGACATGTCCGGCCAGGCCAAGAGCACAATAGGTGCGCCTGCGCTTTCCACAAATTTTGACGGCCTTACCCCACAGGGCAACAATTCTCCGCTCGATAATACCATCGCCATCAGTAACGGCGGGATCATTGTTTCTATGGTCAACTCGCGGATTGCTTATTACAATTCTTCTGGTACACCTACTTTTAACCAGACAATCTACGACCTCATTAACGACAACCAGATTTCAAACAACGTCTGCGATCCCAAGGTTATTTATAGCAATACCGATGACAGGTTCATCATTTTCGCACAAACCTGTGACGGCGTGGCCTCAACTTCTGCCATTATACTGGGTTTCTCTAAAACCAATAACCCAGCCGACGGCTGGAATTTCTATTATTTCACGGGTAACCCGCTCCAGGATGGTTCCTGGTTCGACTATCCCAAGATCGCCGTTTCTAACGATGAGGTATTTGTGTCCGGTAACTTGTTCTTCCAGGGCGGGGGCTTCAATGAGGCTATCGTATACCAGATACAAAAAGCGCCTTGCTTCGCAGGAGGCACCACTAATGCCCAGTTCTGGTCAGGTATAGCGGGCAATCCGTTTACGTTGCTGCCTGTATCGTGGGGACAAACAGGCAACTATGGCCCGGGTATTTATCTGGTAAGCACCGCTGGTGTCACTACAGGCAGCACCAATATCAATCTCTATGATATTACGGACAATCAGGCCGCTTCCAATGAGCAGATGTTGGGCTACAATATCTCCACCACTAGTTATAGCGTCCCTGCTGACGCTCCTCAGCCGGGTGGTGGCAAAAATCTCGATGTGGGCGACTGCCGTTCACTGGATGGCTTTTACCTCAATGGCATCATCCACTTCGTATTCAACTGCGACGCAGGTAACTCATGGAGTGGTATCAATTACAACAGGCTCAATGTTTCCACCGGTATCAATGTTTCATCAGTATATGGCGAAAGCGGCACAGCTGACAATTGCTATCCCGGTGTAGCATCTATAGCTAACAGCCAGACCGATAAGTCTGTTATTATAGCCTACAATCGCGTCTCCTCTACTACTTTCCCCGAAACACGCGTCATTGCCTGCGACGATGCTATGACTTGGTCACCTTCTACTTTGGTAAAAGCAGGTGCAGGTAAAATAGATCATTCATGGAGCACAGGCTCTACCGAACGCTGGGGAGACTATATAGGCATCTGCCGCAAGTACAACGACAACCCGGCTTCTGTCTGGATGGCTGGCACTTACGGCAACACAAATGAGTACTGGAGCACTAGGATAGCCAAGATCCTTAACACTCCGGTAAGCATCGCAACTACCGAAAAAGACGAAACTGCTGCTAAAGTATATCCAAACCCTATTATTGATAACTATTACGTTGAGTTTGAGCTGCCCGCAAAGCAAACTGTGAACATCAGCGTCATCGATGCCCAGGGCCGCCTTGTAAAAGAGCTGCACAACGGCACGGCGTTTGCAGGACGCAATGTATTCAGCTTCAACAAGGCCAACCTCAATGCCGGCACTTATTTCCTGAAAATTTCTGATAATACTAGAATCATTAAGAATGAAAAGATCCTTGTTGTATCCCAATAGTCTTTTGCTAAGTGCTGCACTGGCATTCGCCGGTTGCGCCGGTGCCTCAGATAGTACTGAGACCTG
>CAMPKR010000164.1 GCA_946887345.1 uncultured Bacteroidota bacterium
AGTGATTTCTTTTACAATCTGCGTTTTGCTTCGGTGGAATTTTCCGAAAAGAAGCACCCTAAAGAAAAACGTACCAGCTCTGGTGGCGGTGGCCCCGAATCTTCTAACAGTTACATCTTTGGTAAGGTCAATAATTTTTACACATTTAAGTTGGGCTACGGTAATCGCAGGATGATCGCAGGTAAGCCTGATCCGGGTACTGTTTCTGTTCACTGGGTATACAATGGTGGTCTTTCCCTGGGTATGTTAAAGCCATACTATCTCAACATTGCAAATGGTGAAAGCATTAAATACACCGATGATAACAGGGATAAATTCCTGGCAGGTTACAATATCGTCGGTGCCGCGGGCTTTACTGAGGGCTTCAAGGAAATGAAAGTTGTGCCCGGCCTGCATGTCCGCACCGGTCTCCATTTCGATTTTGCTCCTCGTGAAAAGAAGAAGACAAAACTGGCAGTGGAAACAGGCATATCAGCCGAGCTGTACACCAAGAAAATAGAGCTTATGGCTAACCAGAAGGCTGTGCCATATTTTGTAAATCTATATCTCTCTTTCCAATTTGGACGACGTTGGGAATGAGTGTAATTTGCGCTTCTTATGCAAGAGTTGCCGGTAATCAATTCCTTAGACTTAAACAATGCTGAAACCCGTGTAAAAAAGCCCAATTGGCTTAGGGTAAAGCTGCCTACCGGCGAAGGTTACCGCCACGTGCGCGGCCTGGTAGATACTCACAAGCTTCATACCATTTGCGAAAGCGGTAATTGCCCAAATATGGGCGAGTGTTGGGGCGAGGGTACTGCAACTTTTATGATTCTGGGTAATATCTGTACACGTTCTTGCGGCTTCTGCGCAGTAGCTACGGGAAGACCAGAGCCCGTTGATTGGGACGAACCCCAGCGCGTTGCAGAGGCTATCAACCTGATGAGCGTTAAGCATGCTGTTATTACCTCGGTTGACCGCGACGAGTTAAAAGATGGTGGTTCCATTATCTGGTACAACACAATAAAAGCCGTAAGGGCTTTAAATCCTGGTACTACACTCGAAACGCTTATCCCTGATTTTAAGGGTCAGTGGGAGAATCTGCAGCGCATAATCGAGGCCGCTCCTGAAGTTGTTTCTCATAACCTGGAAACAGTGGAAAGGCTTACGCGCAAGGTACGCATACAGGCCAAATATCACCGTAGCCTGGAAGTCATCCGCCGCCTGAAAGATGGTGGTATGCGCACTAAGAGCGGCATCATGCTCGGCTTAGGCGAAACAAAGGAGGAAGTACTGCAAAGCATGCAGGATCTTGCTGACAACGGCTGCGATGTTATTACACTCGGCCAGTACCTTCAGCCAACACAAAAACACTTAGCTGTAGTACGTTTTGTACATCCTGATGAATTTGCTTTCTTCCGCGAAGAGGGTTATAGGATGGGACTCGATTATGTAGAAAGTGGTCCGCTGGTTCGCTCGTCCTACCACAGCGAGCGTCATGTCGTGCCCAAAGAAGGCCGTAATAAATGGCTGTCTGAAAAGGAAAATTAAGCTGGAGACTGGTCAAAAAAATGCAGTGTACCCGTTGGGGTACACCGTCTATTAGCTTACTAACTGTTTTTTTATGCTGTTACCTTGTGTCGGCTGATGATCTGGTCAACAAACAGCGGTAGGTCTTCGTTCAGTTTGTTTATCACATCCCTGCCTTCATCACCGCCCAGGTAGAATTTAATATTGATTTTGTCTTTAAGATTCACAGAAACCACCCAGGGGGTCACTATCTTCACCCATTCGCTTCCCTCCTCATACGAGTACTCATAATTTGTGCCCTCGACATTAATTGTGTAGAACATAAAAAGCTGATGTTTTCTTAAAGATATTATATTTTATCGCCTTTGTCAAGGGCTTAACAAAAAAAATATGCCTTTTTTTGACATTTTAATGCACAATCACCCTGATTTTCCCCCCGCTGATTGATGGGGGCAACCATCCACTTGAAACTGAGATAAGCAATTCATAGTCACCCTTTTCCGCCGGTGCTGGTATCCTTAGCCCGGAAATATTGCCACTGCCCAGTTCACTATTGCTAATACGATGCTCCGTTACGGTATGTGATACCAAACCCTCTCCGTTAAAGAATTGGTAGCTCAGTTTCATAGGGTAACCGGAATTGGCTTCAGCGTCTATTGTGCTGCCTTCTTTTACTCTCATAGCAAAGTTGATATCCATGGTGTCACCTGGTGTGGTTAACAGTTTTTTTGTGCCCGGTATTATTTCAATGTTCGATGATGAACGGAAGTTGTAAATATGCAGGATGCGCAATTTGCCTTTCACTGTTTCAAGGGTGCCCAGGCTATCTACGTCGAAGTTGCTTACCAGCAGTATGTCCTTACCCTGCACTTCGTTCTCATAGTTCCATATTCCATACTGGTCTTTGCGGCCCATCACGTTATTCAGTGTAAAGCTCTTTTCCCCTGTGTAGAATTCATACTCAGCTGCTTTCTGGTATGAGTTCATGAAAGCAACAGGTTTCCCATTGGCCTCAGCTTTCACCGTTGCTGCCCATTCTTTCCAGCGGCTGAAATCGGTATTTATGTTCCAGGCGCCATCTAGCAAAAAAGTTCTGGCTATAAATATCAGGCTGATAGAAATGATAAATGATAAGCGGATAAATTTTGGTGCCCATTTCTTTTGTTCCAGTTCAGGATAACCCAGGCACACCACCGGTATCACCAGGTAAAGGATCCAGTTGCCCTCTATTCTACCCCTGAACGACATAAGGAGGAAAAAGAGCAAGGTCCCCCATAATACATAACTCATGGCCTTTTCAGCTTCATTAACTGTCTTTCGCCTGAGCGCAAAGTATAACATTACTATTCCCGCAGCGGGCGCAAATACCGCTGGTATGGTTCCCAGGTAGTCGAGGGTATAGGAAATATTATAAGCCAGCGTATTGCGGCCCGAAAGGTGATAATTAATAGAAGGATAGCCATGCTCCGCCTGCCAAAATACATGCGGCAAAAACAAAGCGATGCTCAGCGCCACTATCAGCCAGAAAGATCCCTTGCGCAACAGCTGCCTGTTTGATAACAGCGTAAAGAAGACGATAAGTATGCCGTGATATTTACTTAGCAGCATAAGTGCTATGCTTAGTGCAAGTAGAGGAATGGTATGGGCTTTACCGTTGTCACTATACTTTTTATATAACGAAAAGAAACACGCACCAAACAAGAGCAAGGGTACATCCGGCACAGCCAGTATACCGGCTATATGCAAGATAGCCAGCGATGAGATGGCCATATAAAACTGCGAAATATTTCGTGGCCTCGTCAGTTTCTCTATAATATAGATGGTGACAGCCATAGCTGGTATGCAAAGTAGCCGTACTCCTGCTTCATTATTGATCATTGCATATCCGGCCCTGATCATTGCTGCAATCACAGGTGGATGATCAAAATAACCCCACGCCATTCTTTGCGAGTAGGCCCAGTAATATGCTTCATCAGGTATAAGGTTCGAAAAAGAGGCTTGGGCAACCGAAAGCAGCACCCATAAGCTGTAAAATATCAGCCTTAGTTTTTTGTCGCTATAATTTCCTCTTTCGAGCATAAATAACAATGGAACGGACCAAATATACCTCCCTTTTAGCGACTGTGCCAGCCATTTGTAACCAGTAGTTAAACCAATGGGAAATAGCTTATTATTCATTATTTTTACATGAATGAAACGTCTGATTTTTTTACTTAGTCTTATCACCACGGCCGCGCAGGCTCAGTTCCAGGGCATAATATACATTTATGATGGTAGTGCTCCTGTTTATATGAACAGCCAGGCGAAATCTACTCCCTGGGCAGGTGGCCTGGATAACCCCCAGGTAACAATGGGAGATCTTAATAATGACGGCAAGCAGGACATGGTGATATTTGAACGTAACCCACGCCAGTGGCGTACATTTATTAATACAGGTACCGCTGGTAATCCCTACTATGTTTTTCAACCAAGGTATATAGCCAATTTTCCTACCACTTCAGAATATCTTACTCTGGCCGACTATAATGACGACAGTATACCCGACCTCTTCTCGCACAACGGTGTATATGGCTTCACTGCCTACACGGGGTATTACAATACTAATCAGGAGCTTAGCTTTACCTACTACGCGGGGTTAACCTACAGCAACGATACTTTTACCAATCCACCTATAGATGCCTATGTGAAAAATGGAGACGTACCTTGCGTTTTTGATATCGATGATGATGGTGATCTTGATTTTTTCGCCTATGATGCAGATGGCGCGTATATATACTATTACCAAAACTACCAGGTAGAAGACGCGCTCCCCCCGGATAGCATACGCATCAAGCTGAGAGATAAATGTTGGGGTAAGATAAGGCAAGGCTCAGCACGCACACACATTATGCCCTATGCTTGTAGCAATGTAGGATTGCTGCGTTCCTCAGGCAGCAGGGATGGCAGCAATTCCATCTGCATTTTTGATGCTGATGGTGATGGAGATTATGATCTGCTTGATGGCAACAATCAATACTCCGATGTGCAGTTTTTCCGCAACGGGATTGTACAGACAGGTTATCCTGTTGATACAATGGTTTACCAGGATACTATTTGGCAAAACGTATTGATGCCACAGTATCCTTCAGCTTTTCATGTTGATGCCGACCAGGATGGTAAGAAGGACTTGATGATTACGCCGCATGCTGAAGGCTCATCAGAGAATTATAAAACCATGCAGTTTTATAGGAATACAGGAACTACCAGTTCCCCGGTATTCACTTTACAGAAAGATACCTTCCTTGTAGATCAGATGATCGATGTTGGTACAGGAGCCTATCCTATGTTGTACGACTATGATAAGGATGGGAAGCCCGACTTGCTCGTTGGCTCAGATGGGTACTATCAGTCTGGTGTGCTGCGTAGCAAGATTGCTTACTATCGCAATACATCGTCTGGTCCCGGGAGTCCTTCTTTTGAATTCCAGACTTATAACCTTCTGCAGATGGATACCGCTGACCTCAAGGGTTCCGCTCTGGCCGCGGGAGATCTGAACAATGATGGCAAAGATGATCTGATTGTCGGTCAATCCGATGGTACATTAAGCCTGTATTTGAATACTGCTCCTTCTAATTCTGTGCAGCCCGCCTGGACAAATCTCTCCACCAAGATCAGGGATATGAATAACGTGGTCATTGATGTTGGTCAGAATGCCGCTCCATTTATTTATGATATGGACAATGATGGTAAACGAGATCTCGTGATCGGAACCATGCTTGGCTACTTTGTCTATTATCAGAACGTAAGCACTGTTCCTAACCAGGTGAAGCTGAAATTAATTAATACAAGGCTGGGTGACGTGAAAACAGATCCTCAATTTACTTATAAGGGCTACAGCACACCTTTCATAGGTCTGGTTGACGATGGGGGATATCCTTATCTTCTTTCAGGTAGTTCTACAGGAGCCATTTATCGTTTCCAGGGCTTCCAGGGTGGTGATACAACTGCTACATGGCAGCAAATAGACTCTCTATATTCGTTCATCAAAGGCCTCGGTGTAAGAACTGCACCCACCGTTGCCGATATTGATGGCAATGGCCTTATGGATATGATCATTGGTACACAGACCGGAGGCTTACTCATGTATCGCCAGATGTTCCCTCTTTCAGGTAGCGAAAAGCCAATCTTACCGGAAGCTGATAAAGTCAGCTTATATCCTAATCCTGCAAAAAACACACTATTTGTTAAATGGAATGACGGTTTCAGTTCCGGACAGGTCGATATTAGTATTGTAAATACGATCGGGCAAAAAATGCTTACCCAATCATTTGCCGGTTCACATAGCTCGGTGCAGGTAGATATCACCTCCCTGCCGGCAGGCGTCTACTTTTGTATCACCCGTTCGGGTACTAAAGAATCCGTAAACACACTCTCTATATATAG
>CAMPKR010000165.1 GCA_946887345.1 uncultured Bacteroidota bacterium
GTGAAAAATCAATAACAAGAGCGTTGCAACAGGTCATTGCAAAGAAAAAAGCCACTGAATTTTCAGCGGCTTTTTCTTGCGTAGTCCAACCTGGATTC
Organism: uncultured Bacteroidota bacterium; assembly: GCA_946887345.1. Next base: position 99 of record CAMPKR010000165.1, read on the forward strand.
GAACCAAGACAAACAGAACCAAAATCTGTTGTGCTACCGTTACACCATTGGACTATCCTTATTGGGCTGCAAATTTACAGTAGCTTTCTTAAAAAGGCAAAACTTTCACAGAATATTATTTTTTACATACCGTGTGTATAAATTATGTCAGCAGGGCCTTGCGAAGGCTTATGAAATCAGGTTTTTTGCAGTAGGTTTGTATTCGAGCGTGTTGCCCAATTAATAAGATAGAGCATGTCCTTTGCGCAGAATCCGCGCCAATACATACTGAGATTCCTGTATATAGGCGTGGCAGCCATCATATTACTGCGTCTTTTTGCCTTACAGATATTCGAAGATAAGTACAAGATAATGGCTAATGACATTGCCATTTACCGCAAGATCGTATATCCTCCCCGCGGCGTTATCTACGACCGTAAAGACAGGGTGATGCTCTACAACCAGGTGGTGTACGACCTGATGGTAACCACCAGCAATGTCCCGAAGAATTTTGATACGCTTAAATTTTGCGAGGTACTGGGTATAGACAAACCCAGTTTTGACAAGCTGCTGAAGAGGGTGCATATCAAAAGCGGGCCAATGCGCCAGGGAGCTTTCCTGGAGCAGCTGACGCCTGAGCAAACCGCACGCTACCAGGAAAATATGTACCGCTTTCCCTGCTTTGAGATGCTGGAAAGAAGCATCCGCACCTATCCCAATGCAAGTGCAGGTCTTATCCTGGGTTATGTGGGGGAAGTTTCTCCCGCCATGTTGAAGTCGGAACGCTATGCCTCCTATAACCAGGGCGATTATGTAGGAATGAACGGCCTGGAGAGCAGCTACGAAGAAGTGCTGCGCGGACAAAGAGGCGTCCACTTTCTGGAAAGAGATAATTACAATAGGCCCCGCGACCCTTACAAGGGTGGTGCGCTCGATACACCGGAAATAGCAGGACGTTCCCTGCAGCTATACCTTGATGCCGAGCTGCAGCAGTATGCAGAAAAATTGATGGTGAACAAGATTGGCAGCGTAGTTGCTATAGATCCAAAGACAGGTGGTATCATCACCATGGTGAGCAGTCCCAGCTACGACCCCAACCTGCTTAGAGGCCGAGAAAGGTCTAAGAATTTTTCGAAGCTATACAAAGACGCTACACACCCGCTGTTCAATCGCGCCACACAGGCTGCTTATCAGCCCGGTAGTACCATCAAGCCTATGACAGCGCTGGTAGCGCTTGATGTCGGCGTCATCAATGCCAAATTTGGTTTTCCCTGCGGCGGTGGATATGGTTACTGTGGCAGGCACATTGCCTGTACCCACTCTGGTGGTGGTCACGCCGCGAATCTGAGGTTGGCTTTAGCCAATTCCTGTAACGCTTATTTCTGTCACATCTTTCGTATGTCGGCGGATGCCAAGAAGTTCGGCGATGTAAAAGCAGGTCTTGAAAAATGGCATGAATACTTCTGGAATTTTGGTTACGGTCACCCTACAGGCGTAGACATACCTTATGAAGGTAAGGGGCTTCTGCCTGATTCTAACTACTACAACGATCGCTACAACGGTGTATGGAATTCCTGTACCGTGGTGTTCGTTGGCATGGGACAGGGTGAGCTCGCCTTAACGCCGCTGCAGCTGGCTAATAGTATGTGTATCGTTGCCAACAAAGGCTACTATTATACGCCTCACTTCGTGAAGTCGATCAACAACAACCCTAAAGACCCACAGCTGAAGCCATATCTTCAAAAGCACCAGGTAACAAATATCTCAGATTCTACTTTTGAAATTGTGCAGTTAGGTATGCAGGATGTGGTAGACAAAGGAACAGGCAGGGTAGCGCAGATGGAAGGAGTGGAGATATGCGCCAAAACAGGTACTGTTGAGAACTATGCCATCGTACACGGCAACAGGATGAAGATGCAGAACCACTCTGTGTTCGTGGCCTTCGCGCCGAGAAAGGACCCGAAGATCGCCATAGCGGTAATAGTCGAGAATGCAGGCTTTGGTTCTACCTGGGCCGGCCCCGTGGCAAGCCTGCTGATAGAAAAATATCTTACCGACAGCATAAAGGTGAACAGGAAGCACCTGGAAGATAAGCTCTATAATGCAAAGCTGATAAGCAAGTACACCTATATTATCGACTCCGCACAGCGCCTGAAAGATAAGCTGCGATGGGAAGCTAAAATGGCAGAGAAGAAATACGGCGACAGCATGAAGCTGGCAATAGATACAAAGAGAGCAGAGATGTGGTTGCGTAAACACTATATGAAAAAATAGAAGCAGCAGATGGACAACATGCGTAAAACGATATTCGGCAGGCTTGATACACTAACTGTGTTCTTGTATTGCGCGCTGGTGTGTATTGGTCTGCTGGCGATCTTCTCCGTAGAGCACCGTGCAGGCGACACTGCTTTGTTCGACATGAGCAAGAGCTACACGCGCCAGTTTATGTGGCTGGGTATTTCGCTGTTCGTTGGTTTTTTAATTATACTTACCGAGAGCCGCTTCTTCTCCTCCATTGCCTACCTCTCATACACCATCGGGGTATTCCTCCTCATCATTACCATATTTGCCGGGGTCAATGTGAAGGGCTCACATTCCTGGTTGGGCGCCGGGAGCGTCAGGTTTCAGCCGGGCGAGGTGTGTAAGATTTTTACTTCCCTGGCGGTTGCTAAGTTTCTTTCCTCACCGGAGACAAATTTTAAAACACTGAAGCATAGGGTAGTAGGTATTGCCCTGGCCCTGGTGCCGGCAACAATGATATTGCTGCAGCAGGAAACCGGCCTTGCCCTGGTATACTTCTGCTTCTTTCTGGTGATGTACAGGGAGGGCCTGCCGAATGTATTCCTGGTAGTAGGTGTGTGCGTCATAGGCTTAACCATGGCTACCCTGCTGCTGAACAAGTGGATACTTTTTATACTGGTGACAGTGATAGCGTTAGTGGTAGCCTTGTTTACAAGAAGTACCCTGAGAAGGAATTGGGCAGCCCTAATAGGGTTATTGGCCGTATGGCTAGGCTCCGTTCTGTTCTCGATGGTACTGGTGCCATTCGCATTTAAGAATGTGCTGCAAAAACACCAGGTCGACCGCATCTACTCAACCATAGGTATGGATGTGCCTGAAGAATACATGAGGCCCCTGGAACCGGGAGAGAGAAGGGTACGCCGGGAAAATGCATCAGAGTACAATGTGAACCAGAGCAAGATAGCTATAGGCTCGGGCGGCTTTTGGGGCAAGGGCTTCCTGAACGGGACATCTACCAAAAACCAGTTCGTCCCGGAGCAGAATACTGACTTTATCTTCTGCGCTATAGGCGAACAGTTTGGCTTTGCGGGCAGCTTTGTACTGGTAATGCTCTACCTCTCGCTCATGCTTCGGCTCATGTACCTGGCCGAACGGCAACGGTCGCAGTTCAGCAGGATATATGGCTATTGCGTTGCGGCGGTATTGTTCTTCCACTTCGCCATCAATATTTCTATGACCATAGGGCTAGCGCCGGTGATAGGTATCACCCTGCCGCTGCTTAGCTATGGCGGATCTTCGCTACTTTCATTTTCTATTCTAATATTCATAATGATACGCCTCGACTCAGACAGGCAGGTATTGATACGGTAATTTCGGAGGTTTATGGCTAAGGTTTTTCCATTGTCGGAAGGGGTGTTTACGGTGGGGCATGACAAGCAGTTCGTTCCATTCAACTTAAAAAACGATGTGCTGACGGACAGGGCCACAGGCTCACTGCTGGTAGAAATACTTCCTTTTCTGGTTGTTACAGAAAAAGACGTGCTGGTACTGGATACGGGTCTTGGCTTTAGCAACGCCAACGGTGAACTACAGATCCACGATAATCTCAGGCACCTGGGTTATGAGCCGGAACAAGTGACCAAAGTGCTGATGAGTCACCTGCACAAAGACCACGCGGGAGGTATGATCTACAAAGATGTCAATGGCATAGTAAAACCAACCTTTCCCAATGCGGAGTACTGCATCTACAGGCAGGAAGCCGACTTTGCCCTGAGCAAAGGCTTGCCATCGTTCCACCCTGAAGATATAGAGCCACTATTGAGCAGCGGGCAGGTGCACTGGCTGGATGGCGAAGAGGGAATGATAGATGGCTATATAAAATTCACCCACTCAGGCGGGCACTCACCTTACCATATAGTGTACCTGGTAGAAGACGGCGGCGACAAAATATTCTTTGGCGGCGATGAAGCCCCGCAGCTGAAGCAGATGAAAATAAAGTATGTAGCCAAATACGACTACGACGGCAAAAAAGCCATGCAGCTCCGCGAGCAATACGCCGAACAAGGCAAAGCCGAAGGCTGGGAATTCCTCTTCTACCATGATGTAAAAACGCCAATGGCAAAACTGTAAGGAGGAACTGTTCTCCTTCCGCTGCCACCGGCTGTCGTGTACCCGCCGCGTACTGCAATGTTACTGCCGGCAGGTGACTTGTGGGCTGCCGTGTATTGGCAGGGAAGTGCCATGTGGCTGCCATGTTTAGCTGCTGTATGCAGCTGCCGTCAGCAGGTCTTCTATGCCTGAAAAGTGTTGTCTGCATTGGGGTCTATGGTTTTGAAGCGATTAATAATAGGTAGTGTCAGTTCTTTAGAGCGGGCTTTATCTGAGTTGTTGTTATCCGGCAAGGCAGGTGGCAAGTCAGCGTTGAGAGCCTGGGTGGTTTCGGAGGGATCGCGGTAGAGGGATGCGGTCTGGCCGGAATAGAATAGTTCGAGTTCCTGCTCGGTGGGTTGGTTGAGGTCCTGATTGTGCTCGGGTTGGTAGGAGGCGAAGCCGTAGACATCACGATGGGAAAGGAAGCCTTCTATAAGGGCCTGAAGGCCAGCGAGGTTATCGTAATGAAAGTGCTCAGAGTAGCGCTGAAGACTCTCCAGTATAAAGCCCACTTCGGCATGTGTAGGGAATTTTTTGATGGTGCGAATAGAGTAGAGGATCTTTCGACGCAGCTCGGCTTCCTGGGGTGTGGGTATGCGCTGACCTTCGGGGCGGCTGTTGATGGCTGCCGTGAGGTCGGCCAGCTCCTGGTACATCTGTTCTGCGAGTATCATCGGTGAACGGCGGGAAGCGCGGCGGAGAGTAGACCATTTATAGTCGGCTGCGCGGCGGTAAAGGCTCCGCTCAGGGATGCCTGTGATGATGGCGATGTCTGCGATTGATTTGTCTGTAAAGCAGTATAGCTGCTGTGCGAACTTGTAGCGTTCGTGATCGGCTTTGTACATTCTTAGTGGTTTATAGTTAGTTGATCAGTTGACCGGTTGATTTGTTGACTGGTCAGCTATCATTATCAGTGTAAAGTTACGAAGAGCTTAGGTGCATTTTACTTCCATCGCGTTTTATGTGGGTAACTTTTTTGCAAAAAAGTTGAAGTTTTTTGAAGGGAAGTTTCAAAAATGCAGCGGTTTTTTGGTGAAGGTGGCAGTGATGTGGCAGTGGTTTATGTGACGCAAGGGGAAAACATTTGTAACAGTTCGTTTTAGGGCGGACACAGTCCGCCTATCTTAGTAGACACAGGAGCGCTTCGCTAACTCCTGCGCCAGTAGGGTGATGACGGAAACAAAGGACATCCCCCTGACCCCCTTCGCTCAGGCACAGAGCTACGCGCAAGGGGGAAGTGAAGAGTGCTCTTGTTTCTTGCAAGAACGCGGCGTGAGATTGCCACGCCGCGTCAGCTTTGGGTTGTTACTTCTGCTTCTGGAGGTTTTGCGGCTCGCAAAGACGGCGCTTAGTTTAATAGGTTCAGGCTGAAAAACAAAGATTTACCTTCCGCGCATGCCGGGTCTGCCGCCGGGAGGACCGCCTCTTCCGCGCGGAC
>CAMPKR010000166.1 GCA_946887345.1 uncultured Bacteroidota bacterium
ATTTTTATTTTAATGTAGTGCAAAGATATTTGATTATGGCTAGAATTAGACGATTAGATCAAAAATTATACCATTCTGACAGTATTAACGTATAATGACCAGCTTTTGGTATGCCGACTCATGAATACCGGATGAAGTAGCGAGGTCGAGACGGTAAACATAGAGGCCTGAGGGTATCTTTGCGCCATTGTCATCAGTACCATCCCAGGTAATTTCTGTACTGCGGCTTCCCGATGGGGTGAAGCTTTGCCTTATCTTCCTTACCAGGGAGCCTGAGGTACTGTAAATGTTGATGCTTACGTCGAGGGCCTCATCAGGATGATTGTGCTCAAATACAAAATGAGTGTTATCGCTGAATGGGTTAGGATAGTTGGAAAGGTTGTTCACCTTTACTATCGCACCATCTACTACCTCAAAGTTTACCACACCTTCTCCTGAATTGTTGTTGACGTCCCAGGCCTTTATCCTGAGCGAGTGTTTACCATTGCTAAGTCCTGTAACAGGGAAATAGACGTAACCACGCCTGTAAGTGTTAGGAGCGGTCTCGTAATAATCGTTAAGAATGTAAGGATTCTGAAGATCGCCATCGAGCACAGCAGTAAGATCGTGGCCAACTGTATTGCCTGAAACATTGATACCTGTTTCGTCTTCAAGCACTACATAAAGCATAGTATTTGATCCTGTAATGCCACCATCTTTGAACAGTGAATCTTCGATATAAGGCATTACCAGCGGTGCGTTGTCTTCGATAACAGGATTATCAGAGAAACCACCTACTACAAAAGAGGTATCTGCGCCAGCGCCATCGGTCTGACCATCTTCAGCATAGATGCTGATCTTACAAACACCCATATCGTAGTTGATATCCTTAGGTGAAATGAAAGCAATTGTGAACAGGCCATTTTCAACCGTTACGCGGCCCTTGTAAATAATATTGTTTTGCACCCTGTATGTCTTATTCACATCTGTAAGGGCACGAACCGTACGGGGCTTATCGTAAATAGTAACATAAACACGGCCGTTGAAAGCGCCCAACAAGGCATCATTGTCGTCTACTACCTTACCCTTAAGCACGTAAGAGCCAAGCGCTTTGATCGTGTCAACGGTTACACCAGTGATACCATCCTGAAGAGACTCTATTTTGATGTTATGCTCGGGGAAGGCAGGTATAAGTGCCGGATCGCCGAGCAGCGCAAATTTTCTGAAGTTGATCAATTCACCAGGATTAGAGGATGACTGGTAAGTGACGTTTTTGGCTATGCGGAAAGCATCGCCCAACGCATAGTTCTTCCCATTGTGAAAGTCGAACTGATCGTGGAGGAACTGTTTATTGATAGTGCGGTTGGGAGCAGCATACACCAATTGGGTAGTGGTAAGAGTAGCGATAGCTCCACCATCGTTCTTCAGCATCAGAGCCTCACCGGAAGATACATATTCCGGGTGATCAAACTGTCCATAGTCGCAGGTGGCAGTTATTATAATAGGTAACTTATTGAAGTTCTTCCACTTGCTGTAATCGTCTTGGATAATGATACGTTCATCGGCCAGAACCTGGGTATTACCGTGACCGCTATAGTTGAGCAGGAAAGTGCCTTTGAATATCTGGTCGTTAATGGCCTTGTTCGCATCAGGAGCCCTCATACCACCAGGAGTTGAGATGCGCTGAATGGCATCGAGGTAAACTTTAGTGACATTGAAAATATTGTTTTGAGCCAGGATAGTAGCAGCCATCTCTTCGGCATCATCCGTGTGGTCACCGGCCTGGTCGGCATTATCTGCAGCCACTGTCACCGACAGTTTCCATGGCCCCAAAGAGTTTGGGCTCTTATAGTTTTTGATCTTCCGAATGAGTGCTTTTGCATCGCTGACATTAGTAACCGGGAAACGCCCCACGCCGAGATCCATGGTGTTGTAGATGGAGAAGCTCTCAATGTTCTCATTGTCGTCAAGGAATGAGAAAAAGTCATCGTTGCAATAGCTATTGATCGTTGCAGAAAACTCTGCTGACTCAAAGGTTGGTACAAAGTTAGTATTACCTGCTACCCTATTCTTATAATCGTAAGAGGCATCACCAAAAAGGAGAAGGTAACGAGGCATCTGTGCAGTGTCGTTGCCTGCACGCAGGTAGAACATACGCGCGAAATCGCGGATGGCACTTATATCCTGTGAACCTGAAGAGAACTCATTATACACCTGCTGAGGTGTGGCAACAATAACGCGGAGACCGGTAGTTTGCCTGTGAAACTCAGCCAGTTCATTTGCTTCATTGATAAAATTTGCATTAGCAACTATGATATAGTCTACCTGGTCGGAGCCATTCAGATTCTGATTGGCTGTTTTTTCTACAAAGGAAGGCATAGGGAGATCGGTGCCGTTGATAACTGCATACTCGCGCAGCATAGAAGCGTCGCGGGAAAAACTATATACGCCGCCGCTGAGCGAACCATTGATACGGACAGGGGACAGTGGATTGGTAATATCCCAAACCTGGGTGGATGAGCCTGCGCCCTGCACCTGGAAATTGGCAACATTGCCGGCAGCAACACTTCGCCAGTCGCGGAAGAGGAGCTGCTGCAAGCCAGATACATTCAACTGCCTGCGGACATTCACTTCAATGTAGTTGAGATAGCCTTTACCACTGCTGATAGCAGGCTGGTAAGACATAGCAATGTTGACATCGCTTCCTACAGACTGATCGAAGATCATGTATTCATTGGCCATGGGAGTAAACAGGCTGCTGAAACAAATGCCCGTGTGGTTTACACCATTTACGTTGGCTGTGAAAACGTTATTGTTTGCTTCGCAGCGGGAGCCTACCCATATTTTAAACTTTGCAGCCTCGCCCGCGAGATGAGGCCCGAGATTGAGATTGAAAGTATGAGAGAGACTTTTGCCGGGATCGTCGCTGAATTCTTCGCCCCACCATTCTTTACCTAACCCGCCGGGATTTACGAGGTCTTTCTCGTAAAGCGCGTAATGATCAAACCGGGTAGCAGTAATATTTGATGTTGCTGCTGAATTTTCTCCTTGTATGCGCTGGCCGGGACCAAGATCGAAATTGATGAAATAGAAGGCTTGCTCTTCGTAGATATTAAATGCGTGAGTAAATTTTTGGTTGATGCTATCTTTTCTCCAGGCTACCGGGCCGGTTGCATAAAAAACGAGGAAATCACCCTGATCGAAGACACCATCGCCGCCATCGTTTAGCCAAATGGGATTTTCCTGCAGGTCATCGGGCCGGGAAACAGCATTGTTCTCAGAAAGCATATTACCGCCGTTGCCGTATACCCTAATATTGGCAGTATTAATAGAAGAGGGAGCTACGCCCAGCTTATTGGCTATGAAATCGTGATCGATCTTGAAAAATCCAGAGCCGGGTACAGCTACCTTATACCAGTTGCCTGAAGCCAGTACTGACGATGCAGCAGTGCTTTTAGCTGCCGGGGGAGACTGGTCTTCCACGGCCTCCTCAGTAACAATAGCTGTGAATTGGGTAATACGCCTGGTAGTAGCTGTAGGTGCCTCGAAGCTATAAGCAGGGATACGGATAAGGGCAAAAGGGCGCTTTCGTTCCTTGCCGAGGACGATCTCAAAACGGGAAGGATCGGATGGAATGGCATCAGCGGGAATGGCGATGCCATTCTTGTATTGAATATCAATTAATTGAATATTTGGTTTTGCGTAATATTGGAGCCAGACTTTCTTTACGACATAGCCACCATTGACCTCGGAGGCCTTGACGGTGAAAGTTTCGGTACCAGCGGATGCTGAAAAAGCTGCAAAAAAAGACAGCAATAGGATGATAGCGGATTTTGTCATTTGATGAAAGCTAAAAACCATAAAAAACAGGTGTTCTCAAAGTTACGGAATAAGTAAGATACGTATTTAGAATGTTGCCAAAAGGTGACAAAAGAAAAGAACGCTAAACTTCACATTTTATTATAAAGTGAGTAAGCTAAAAATGCATAGATTTTACGGACGTTTTACCTGAAAGCTTGACTTTTTAAAAAGAATGCTCTAACATTGTAACACTTTTAGGTTAATCAACCCAATTCGTAGCAAATATTTTTTCTTAGATTATGAAAAGAACACACATTAGTGCGGGCTTGCTGTGTATAGGGGCAGCGATGATATTATCGGCTTGCTCTACAAAGAAATACAGTGGATTATCCAGCTCTACCGGGTGGGAGTATAACAATTCCCGTCTTGGCGGTTTCAGTTACAGGGACTATCCGGGCATGCAAACAGGCCCGGGCCTTACATTCGTAGAGGGCGGCCGTTTTACAATGGGACAAACAGAACAGGATCTATCAACTGTAGAGCGTAATAATATACCTCGTACTGTGTCTGTTTCCTCTTTCTACATGGATGAGACCGAGGTTTCAAATGTGCATTATCGTGAGTATGTATATTGGATAGCGCGTGCATATGGTAATGACTATCCTAACCTGGTAAGAGATGCAAAACCTGATACCGCCAGCTGGCGCCAGGCACTTGCTTATAATGAACCCCTGGTTCAATACTATTACTCACATGCTGCATATGCACATTATCCTGTAGTAGGCGTTAACTGGTACCAGGCAAGAGATTTTGCTAAATGGCGCAGTGACAGAGTGAATGAAATGATCCTTATCCGCCTTGGCCTGCTGAAACCAAACGCCAACCAGAGCGGTGAAGACGTTTTCACTACAGAAACTTATGTAAACGGTCAATATGATGGTACGCCGGGTAAATACCGCGTATCTGACCTGGACCCGAACAGTGGTGGTAAGCGCAATGCGAACTATGCTGACGGCTTCCTGCTGCCAAACTACCGCCTTCCAACAGAGGCCGAGTGGGAATACGCTGCCCTTGGCCTGGTAGGTAACAATCCTGAGCCAGCGACTAAGCGTCGCCGTGGTGAGGAAGTAATAACAGACAGAAATGTTTACCCGTGGTCTGCAAAAGAAGGTACACGCTACGGCCTTCGGAACGAATACCAGGGTGAATTCCTTGACAACTTTAAGAGAGGTATGGGTGACCAAATGGGTGTTGCCGGCGGTCTGAACGACAACGCTGATATCCCTTCTGAAGTTTACTCTTACAAGCCAAATGCATTCGGCCTGTATCACATGGCTGGTAACGTGAGTGAGTGGGTACTGGATACTTACCGCCCTAATTCTCCGCAAGATGTGGCTGACTTCCGTCCTTTCCGTGGTAACCAGTTTGAAACTTACAGGCGTATTGCTGAAGATAACAGCCTGGAAGAAAAAGATAGCCTTGGCCGCCTGACTACCCGTCCGATGACTCCTGAAGAAATGGCTGAAGAACAAAGAATTCAACTGAGGAACTACGACCTCCGCGCCGCGGCTGATGGTGACAGTACGTCAGGATATGCTTATAAGTATGGTGAAAATACACTGGTAAGCGATGATGCTAAAGTGGTAAAAGGTGGATCATGGGCTGACCGTGCTTACTGGATGTCACCAGGTACCCGTCGTTACCTGCAAGCTTCACAGTCTAGCTCCACCGTTGGTTTCCGTTGCGTGATGGATCGCCTTGGCAGCCCGAACGGTGATAACAATGCCCGTGCCGGTAACTTCTTCGGCAAGGAGTCGAGGAGAAGAAGATAATAATATCTAACTGATATAGAAAAACCCCTTTCAGAACGAAAGGGGTTTTTTATTTTTACAACAAACCGGATACATTGACGACCACTGCGCTATACGATATATACCAGCAATACCCCAGCATACAGACCGACAGCAGGAAAGTAAAACAGAACGACCTCTTCTTTGCGCTGAAGGGTCCGAACGTCAATGGAAATGAATATGCAGCACAGGCGATAGCGGATGGCGCAGCCTACGCGGTAGTGGACGAAGCGGCGTATGC